>JANNCK010000160.1:0-5631 GCA_031386545.1 Sphingomonadales bacterium | reverse complement strand
CCTTGCCAGCACAGCATTCTTGACGTCTCACATCGTCTCTTCTACCCCATTTCTCCTCTGATAATGCCGGTTTTGACGTTCCATACCGTTCCTTGACAGTTCACTCAATCGCATATTCAATGATGGGTGTGTAGATGGATGTCGAATGGTGGAGGACTAACGATGGCAAGACGAGCGAAAGAGATGGGAGCATTGTCAGTGCAGCGTTTGGACAGGCCCGGGCTGCACTTCGTCGGTGGGGTACCTGGACTCGCGCTACAGGTGCTGCCGACCGGTGGTCGAACTTGATGCGCAGCTTCACAAACGGCCCCTTCCGCGTGTAGCGCGCGTCGGCATAGTCCGAATCGTGGAAGCCGAGCACATTGTAGCCGACCGAGATATAGCCACCCTTGAATGGCGAGATGCCGACGACGGGGCCGCCCGAATAGCTGATCGAACGCCCGCCCGAGCTTTCGCGGACAGTGCCCGAAAGGCCCACGTCGAGCGTTTCCGACAAGTCCCAGCGTGCATCGAGGCCGACGAGGTTCGACCAGCCCTTGATGTCGTCCGCACCGACCCGGTCAAAGACATAGCGGCTGCCCCAGAATAGCGCGATTTCGCTACGGCCAAGGTAACGCCCGTCCTCTGCCCGCTGCGTTGGCGACCAGTTAAAGCTGAAGCTGTTGACGATGCGGCGCGAGGTCGCATCACCCGAGATCAGCAGCGGCGCGCCACCGATCGGACCGGGCAAGCCCTGAATCGCGCCCTTGATTACGTCCGAGCGCAGTTCAAGCTTTTGCAGCCAAGCAAAGCGGCTGTTATCGGGACGACGCGCCCAGCTCAGCGTCAGCGCCGTCGTCTCGGTCTTCGGCCCGGCCTTGTCATTGGCACTGAACCAGCTGAACGTGCCACCAATCGCCTGACCTTCGCCAAGCTGGCGCAGCGCCGATGTAATCAGGCCATAGCGGGTCGAACGGTCACCGCCGCGATATTCGGCGCGGCCATTCCAGCTCCAGCGGTCACCGCGATAGGTCGCGCCACCGGTCACGGCCGTGAAATCCTCGGTCAGCGTCCCGTCGGTGCCAACCAAGCCACCTGTTGCCACGGGCTGGGCATTGTTGAGGACGCGCGCCGGGTCGATCCCGCCCAATGTCTTCGAGCCGTCGAGCGTGAAGTCCACTGTCCAGCGCTTGCCGAGCGGCAACGACTGGGCAAGGCCGTAGTCGGCAAAGCTGCGCGGGCCGTACTCGCCGATGGTCTGGCGGTTCGCCGCCGCGACAATCCGTGCACCCGCCCACGGCCGCACGTCGAAGCCGATGCGCGCGGTATCCGCCTTGATCGTATCGCCGCGCGCCATTTCATACGATCCGATCACCGCGACTTCGGGCGTGATCGCAAAGCGCGCGCCGAGGCGGTGCTTGGCGGGGAAATCGATGCTGGCGCTCTTGCCCAGTGCAAATTCGGCCTGCGCGTCGAGTTCCAGCCGGTTGTTGAACAGCCGCTTGGTCGCGCCGAGCTGGGCAATCGTTGATCCGGCCTCACGCCCGTCATCGAGGCGGTCGTTGGCAAGGATGAGCCCCGCGCGCAGGTCCATCGTCTTGCCGCGATACTCGATGCCCGCACGGCCAGCCTGGCGACGCGCATTGCCGGCGAGATAGCTTTCCTGCCACGCGCTACCAATCAGCGAGAGCTGTTCGGACAGACGCAGACGCCCGTCGATGCCGAATTTGCGCGTGCCGTTCTCGCTCGCGCCCAACTGGCCAACGCCAAAGCCGCCCTCTTGCTGACGGGCATAGGCGAGCAAATCATATTTGCTGCCATGATGCTCCGCCTCGACCAGCCAGGCGGTACGGTTACCGGTTACAGGCAGCGTCGTTCCAGGCTTGGCCGTCGCGCGGCTGACCGCAACTTCGGCACGGATCTCGGTCGAGGCATTTGGCTGGTAGCGGACATCGACACCGCCGACGTCGGTCTTCGACCTGTCGCTCTCGTCATGAATAACGCTCACGCCGACCTGCAGGGTCTTTGACGGGTTATTCCATGTCGCCCGGCCACCGGCATTGAGCACGCGCTGGCCGATGCCATCGACTTCGTAATCGATCACGATAAACTGCGGATCGAAGCCCGACGAACGGCTGAGTACTGGCGAACGGAAGCGCAGCGTACCCGCCACATAATCGATGTCATAATCGATGTGACGCGTCAGTGTCTTGCGTTCAGCCACCCGGTCGCTACGCAGCCGATCACGCGTTTCGAGCACGATAACTTCGCTATTGGGCAGAATGTCGCGCGCGCCGAGCCCGTAAGGGCCGCTCAGGCCATTGCCTTGCAGTTCTTCATGCCGGTGGCGATAGGGCGTATCGGCGACGAACGCGGTCGCGCCGACCTGCTTGCTGCGATACTGTGCCTTCACGCCATTGAACGCGCGGTTGTAACGGGTCAGCTGCGTATCGCTGAGGTCGGTCTGGTAATCACCGAACAGCGCGTAGAATTGCGGGCGTTCGAGCTTCAGATACAGCTTGCGGACCGACGCAGCGTCGTAACGACGCTCGCTGCGGTCGGCATAGATTGTGTAATAGGACGTCGGGTCGATAACACCGCCGAAACGCGCATCGTCACCCTTTTTCGCGCTGTCATAGGCCAGCGTCATCAACCATTTGCCGAGGATGCGGCCCTTGGCATAAAGCGCGACACGACCCGAAGTCAGCCATTCCCGGCTGGTGCCCGGCAAATCCTGCAACTGGCGCTCGACGCTGTTGAAGCCGACAGTCCCCTCGGCGAGGCCGACGAGTGTCCACGGGCGGTTGCCGGGATCGAGCCACACGTCGATCTTTTGCGCGCGCGTGATTTGGCCATCGCGGAACGGCAGGTTGACGGTCAGTGCACCCGAAACCGTCGTTGGTTCGAGTTCGATATAGGCAAAGCCTTGCTCGCCCTGAACCTGATAGACCGGCTTGGCGCGCTCAAGACCGGCAAGCTGGCGCGTGGTCTGGGCATCGGCCTCGACGGCGGACATATAGGGCGCGGGAACCGAGAAATCGCCGGTCGTGCCATTGTGCACGGGCTTGCCGTCTCGGTCGGTCAGGCGCACCGCAATGACCGGGCGTGTGACGCCGTCCGCAACCAGCACCGATTTTTCGGGGACGAATTCGGCATGAAGCGCCGCAGGCGCATAATGGACGATGCGGGTCAGGCGCTCGGCAACGCTGCCGTCGGCGTTTTTGACTTCGGCGGTCAGCACCGTGTCGCGGTCGCCGATGTCGATGGCGCGCCACAGGCTGACCTGTACCTGGCCGTCGCCTGACTTGCGGTCACCGTCGAACGACAGCGGGTTGGCAGGCTGACCACCGACCGACAGCGCCACGGTCTGGCTGGGCAAATGCTTGATCGCGACACGGATCGCCTTGGTGCGCGGATTGTGGTCGACCGCCGGGAAAATCCAGCCAACACCGGGGGCTTCGCCGGTTACCCAGTCACGGTTTGCACCAGCGGCTTCGGGATCGCTGACGGGCTTGGCGCGCGCAGCGGCCTTACCGGTCGGCAGCGCGGCGTTGAACCCTGACTTTGCGCGGAAATCCGCACGAAGGAGAACGCCGCCCTGCCCCGTTACGAAGCGCGAAATGGCACTGCCCGCACTGCGTGCATTGGCGGCGCAATCGGCGGGGACGAGGTTCGGCCCCAAGGTCGACGGATCGATCTGGACGACGTGCGTACCGGGCAGAACGCCCTCGAAATGATAGCGTCCGTCAATGTCGGTGACGGCATAGCTGCCATCTTCCAGCATGACGCGAACACCGGCGATGCCGTTCGCAGCATCGGGATCGACCGCACAGCCACCGTCGGTGATGCGCCCGATGATTGTCAGCCGGTCGCCGATCCCGTCGCGGGCAATACGGACAATAGCGTCGGAGACCGCACTGGTCGTACCCCGGCTATCAACCGCCTGCGCCCGGTTCATCGTCTGGCCCGACGGTGCATCAGGACGCACTTCCAGCAGGTAGGTCAGCACGCCCGACGCCCGTGCCGCCAGCGGCGCAAGCGGTATAGTGAGCGTCTTGCCATCGGATGTAACCGTATAGGCTGTACGAACGCCATTATAGCGAACCGAGGTTGGCGATAGGCGCATTGTGTCCGGCAATCTGTCGGTCACGATGATCGAACCTGTCGCCCGGGCAGCATCGCCGTTGGTCACGGTGATCTTGTATTGGACACCATCGCCCGGCACGACCACCGCCTGCGACGCCGTTTTGCGGACCTCAAGCGCGGCACCCGGCCGGTCGAGCGGGATGTCAATGCGGACTGGCTGCGGGTCGCTAAGGATAAACACGCCGCCATAGGAGCCCGCGACAATTGTGAACGGCTCGCCATCGGGCCGGCGCAGGTTCGCGAGTTCGGCGGGCGTTGATTTCGACGGGCCGGTATAGGGAGAGGGCGGCTCGAACAGCAGCCGATATTTACCCGGCTTCACAAAAGGAAACCGATAGTCGCCGACCGGGAAACGATAGACGGCCCCGCTCGCATCGGTGACGGTTGATCCCGTTAGCAGGGTTGACGGGAACCGCGAGACCGCATCATCGCCAAAGACAATTGCTGGCTGATTTGTATCGGCATCGATCAGTGTGACACGCACGTCCTGCACCGGCGCGCCGTCGCCACTGTCGAAAGCAACGCCGAACGGATCAATTAGAACTTCGACCGGCGACGAGGCAACCAGCGAGCCATTTTCGCGCGAGGTTGACAGGTTCAGCGTATCGCCGGGCCGCAACGAGAGCTGGCAATCGCCGCGAACAGCAACGGGAGGAACCGCAGCCGTTCTTATCATACCAACAAAATAGCCGGTGTTCGCGCCGGTTTCGCGAAGGATCAGCGTTTCGGCATCGCCCGCCGGTGTCGACAAAACAACCGTCATTATATCGACTGCAACCGGATTTCGGTTATCGTCAGCGGACGTGATCCCGACGACCAGTGGCTCGCCTGCCCGGATGCGCGTCGTGCGCTCAACAGAGGCGGGATCAAGCGGGGTACCGGCAAAGGCACCTTCAAGCTTGACAGGGATTTCGCCGCCAGTGCCGCGACAGATTGTGTCGGGAACAGTCAGACGTTCGGCGTTGATGTCGCCGGAAAACTGGAATGTGGAGAGTGACAGGCTGGGGGGAACGATGCTCCCGACGGCAATATCGACGCGATTCGAAGAGCGCACGACAATGCTATTGCCGGCTTGCCACTGCACTGTAGCCGTATTGCTGATCGTCTGGTTCTGGGCGCGCGCGTCCGTTCCTGTAATCAGGGCGGCAAGGGCCGCAACCGCTCCGAGAGCGGCCTTCATATGGTTAATCGCGCTACGCATGGCATTTTTTGGGACGGGCGACGGCCAACACCTCGGTCGTCGCCCTTCGTTCACCTCAGTTAATTGTTGCGCGGAAATAGAGAGTCCGCGTCGTGCTGGCGGCGACATCGGACAGGGTGCCAGATACGGTGGTCGTACCGGCGGTGTAGGTGCCGCCAGCGGCGCCGTCGGCATTGCAAACCCCCGCAGTGGCCGTGCCATTCAGCAGAATACCGAAGGTACCGTCATAGGTCGTCTGCGACGGCACAATGTCAGTGATCGACGGGCTGGTAGCCGTCGCCGCTCCGGCAGCGTTTGATACCTGA
>JANNCK010000143.1:0-6145 GCA_031386545.1 Sphingomonadales bacterium | reverse complement strand
GTCAATTCGCCGGTAATCGCTGCTTCAAGTGCCCCCACGGTCACACCTGCAGCCCGGACATGCACCTGACCGGCCAAGGTCAGCACGCCGTCTGTCGCAACGACATAGCCGCCGGTCAGCTGGTCGGTATCGCCCGCGACCGTCAGCCTGACCCGATCTCCCGGCGCGAGGATGTCGGCACCCTTGGATAGTTCAGCAGCAGGTACGAACCGGCGTGTCGCGATTTCTGCGGGTATTGGCGAGGGCGTGCAGAGCGGGGGTGACGGCGCGTGTCCCGGTTGTGTTTGCTGGGCAGCGTAAAGCGATCCTGCGCCGTTTTCCGGTGCCCGCAGGCTCGCACAGGCACCCAGCCCCGCGACGCTGCCGATCAGAAATAGTTGCTTGAACCGTCGCAAAGCACGTCCCCCAAAAACTTCTCCGGAGACCGACATCGCGAAATCCGACCGGCATATTCGAATGCCGATCAATGAAACTTGGTATATTCTGGTAAATAGTCGGTTAAAAATACAATCAAATCAAATATAGAGTTATATCCAATTCGACATCATCATTTCACCATAGAAAACTCTGCCTAGATATATTTCCCACAGCTTGAATTACTATAAGAGATCAGTGGATCAAATGACACATATATTGATCGCGGATTCATCGGTCACACGGGCAACAGATTTTTCCCGCACTGTCGAACAGGCAGGTTTTGCTTGTTCGATTGCCTGCGATGGCGGCGACATGCTCGGTATTTTGCAGGCGGTGCAACGCCCGGTTTCGGTCGTCGTGCTCGATACCGAACTGGACGGCTCAACCGCACTCGACCTGCTGCGCGCACATCCCGACGAATTCGCCTGTCTCCGTGTGATTATCGTCGCCGCCGAAGCTTCGCTGGCCAAGGCAATCGAGGCGATGCGCGCCGGGGCACATGATTTTCTGGCGCGGCCGGTATCGCCTGCCCGGCTGGTCACCGCGATCAAATCTGCCGTCGCCGATGTGTCGCCCGCAAAGGCACCGAAACCCGTTCCGGCACGACCGCGCACCACCCATCGCCAAGCGACCGATTATAGGGGTTTCATCGGCCAATCCGCCCCGATGCAAAGCATCTACAAACAAATTGAAAGCGTGGCGCGGTCGGGCGCAACCGTCTTTATTTCGGGCGAAAGCGGCACTGGCAAAGAGGTCTGCGCCGAATCAACCCACCGGGCCGGGCCGCGCACCGCCAAGCCCTTTGTCGCGGTCAATTGCGGCGCGATCCCGCCCGATCTGCTCGAATCCGAACTCTTCGGCCACGTCAAAGGGGCGTTCACCGGTGCCCATGCGGACCGCATCGGGGCGGTGGCATCGGCAGATGGCGGGACACTGTTCCTCGACGAAATCTGCGAACTCGAATTCCGGCTTCAGGTCAAACTCCTGCGCTTCCTGCAAACCGGCAGTGTCCAGCGCGTGGGGGCCGCGCATCCGGACCCGGTCGATGTCCGGATCATTTGCGCGACCAATCGCAATGCCGAGGCTGAAGTTGCTGCTGGCCGGTTTCGCGAAGACCTTTATTACCGGCTTGCCGTTATCCCCATCGAGATGCCGCCGCTCCGAGCGCGCGGTGCTGACATTGTCCGCCTTGCCAACGCTTTTCTGGCACGGTTCGGGGCTGAGGAGGGTAAGCAGTTCGCACCGCTCGACGCTGAGTCAGCCACCGCCATTGCCGCCTACGACTGGCCGGGCAATGTCCGCCATCTCCAAAATGTGATGCGGCGGGCGGCGGTCATGTTCGACGGGCCGGATGCGCCCATCGGGCTGCTACTGTCGCGTAGCGCTACCCCCCCGACAGAGACTGCCGACCTGACCGGACTGACGCTCGATCAGGTCGAGCATCTTGCCATCGAGGGCGCTGTATCACGGTGCCGGGGCAGCCTGCCAGCGGCAGCACGCGCGCTCGGCGTCAGTCCCTCGACCTTGTACCGAAAGCGCGAACGGCAAGCGGCCTGATTGCCGCCCGCGTCGAACACGTTATCAGGGATTGGTGCAACTGACCCCCTCACCCCGCTGGAGCTTCTGGATCGACCGCGGCGGCACCTTTACCGATGTGATTGCGCGCACACCCGCAGGCGAGATGCGTGTGGCCAAGCTGCTGTCGGTCGATCCCGAACGCTATGACGATGCAGCGGTCGCGGCGATCCGCGATCTGACCGCCACACCTACTGGCCCGCTGCCTCCGCTCGACATTCGGATTGGCACCACGATTGCCACCAACGCGCTGCTCGAACGTAAAGGCGAGCCGGTGCTGCTCGCGATTACGCGCGGGTTCGGCGATGCACTGGTCATCGGCACCCAGGACCGGCCCGATATTTTCGCGCGCCACATCGTGCGTCCGCCGCCGCTGTTCGCCGAGGTCGTCGAGATCGATGAACGGGTGACACACGAGGGCGACGTGCTGGTGCCGCTCGATCTGGCGGCGGCACGAACCGCGCTATCCCGAGCGTACGCCAGCGGCCTGCGCGCCATCGCCATCGTCCTGATGCACGGTTACCGCCACACCGCGCATGAGGCGGCACTGGCCGACCTCGCCAGCGACATCGGCTTCACCCAGATCTCGGTCAGCCACCGCATCGGCGCGCTGGCGAAACTCGTCGGACGCGGCGACACCAGCGTCGTTGATGCCTATCTGTCACCGGTCCTGCGCCGCTATGTCGAGGGGCTGGAAGCGGCGCTCGGCGGGGTCGAGCCGCTGTTCATGCAGTCGAACGGTGGCCTGACGCCCGGGCGTCATTTCAACGGCAAGGATGCCATCCTGTCCGGGCCAGCAGGTGGGATCGTCGGCATGGCCGAAACCTCGGCGCGAGCGGGTTTCGACCGGGTTATCGGCTTCGATATGGGCGGTACGTCGACCGATGTGTCGCTCTATGCCGGACGTTATGAGCGCGACAATGAAACGATAGTCGCAGGCGTCCGCATCCGCGCCCCGATGCTGCGGATTCACACTGTCGCGGCGGGCGGCGGATCGATCTGCCGTTATGAGGACGGACGGCTGGCGGTCGGGCCAGCATCGGCAGGGGCCGATCCGGGGCCGGCCTGCTACCGGCGCGGCGGGCCGCTGACGATTACCGACTGCAATGTCGTGCTGGGCAAATTGCAGGCGCGGCATTTCCCGAATGTCTTCGGCCCGAACCGCAACGAACCGCTCGATGTCGGGGCAGCGTTCGCGCGGCTCCAAACGGTCGCCGACATAATCGGCGGCGCAGAAGTCGAGGACATTGCCGAAAGCTTCATTCGCATTGCCGTCGCCGATATGGCCAACGCCATCCGTGCGATCTCGATTGCACGCGGCCATGATGTCGCGCGGTTCGCGCTCGCCTGCTTCGGCGGCGCGGGCGGGCAACATGCGTGCCTCGTCGCCGAAACGCTCGGCATCGACACGGTGCTGATCCACCCGCTCGCGGGGGTGCTGTCGGCGTACGGTATGGGCCTCGCCGACCGGCGCGAGTTGCGCGAGCGGACGCTGGGCATGGCGCTCGACGACGCGACGCTGGCGGCCATCGAACGCGAAGCCGCAGTCCTTGGCGATGAAGCGCGTGATGCCCTGATCGCACAGGGTCTAGACACCGACGGTGTCACCTGCACAGCAACCGCGCTGGTACGAACGCAAGGATCGGACAGCAGCTTCGAAATCCCGCTCGGCCCGGTCCCGGTAATGACCGCCGCGTTCACCGCCGCGTTTCGCCAGCGCTTCGGCTATGCTGACACCGGCCCGCTGGTCGTCGATATGCTCCGCGCCGAGGCGGTTTCGGCGGGGACGAAGGAGACCGGCATTGGTGCGCCGCTGCCAGCCAAAACCACGCCACCGCTCGAAAGCATCGACGCCCACCTAGAAGGTAACCGCCATCCGACTCCCGTGTTCGACCGCAACAACCTTGCCGCAGGTGCAACCGTTACCGGTCCCGCGCTGATCGTTGATCCGGTCGCAACGACGATGGTCGAACCAGGCTGGACCGCGACCGTCGATCCCGAAGCTGTTCTGATCCTCAAGCGCACCGCTGCCCGCTGCATTGCGGCCATCGGCACCGCGCGCGACCCGGCGCGACTCGAAATCTTTGCGGGAATGTTCATGGGGATTGCCGAGGAAATGGGCGCGGCGCTCCGCCACAGCGCCTCGTCGGTCAACATCCGCGAACGACTCGATTTCTCGTGCGCGGTGTTTGCGGGCGATGGTTCGCTGATCGCCAACGCGCCGCATATCCCGGTCCATCTCGGGTCGATGGGCGAGAGCATCCGCACCATCCTGCGGCGGCGCGCGAACGACGGACGCGGCATCCGGCGCGGCGATGTCTATGCGCTCAACGCGCCCTATGACGGCGGCACGCATTTGCCCGACATTACCGTGATACAGCCGGTGTTTGCGGACGACGCCAGCACCGCCCCCGATTTCTTCGTCGCGGCGCGCGGCCATCATGCCGACATCGGCGGGATCAGCCCCGGATCGATGCCGCCGGGCAGCACCAGCATCGAACAGGAAGGTGTCATCTTCGACAATTTCCTGCTCGTCGAGGGCGGGCAGTTGCGCGAGGCCGACACCCGCGCCCTGCTTGCCTCTGGCCCCTATCCGGCGCGCAATATCGACATGAACATCGCCGACCTGTCCGCCCAAGTCGCCGCCTGTGCGCGCGGCAGCCGGGGCTTGCTCGACGCCTGCGCGCTCTACGGCGGCGCGGTCGTCCACGCCTATATGGGCCATGTTCAGGACCATGCCGAAGAAGTCGTCCACCGCCTTATCCCGACGCTGTCGAGCGGGCGGTTCGCCTATGAACTCGACAACGGGTCCGTCGTGCAAGTCGCGGTGACAGTCGGCAGCGACGCCACGCTCGATGTCGATTTCACCGGCACTAGCCCGCAACAACCGAGCAATTTCAACGCGCCCGTCGCCGTCGTGCGCGCCGCCGTGCTCTATGTCTTACGGACGCTGACCGCGACGCCGGTCCCGCTCAACGACGGCTTCCTGCGCCCCGTCACCATCCGCGTTCCCGAGGGGTCGATGCTCAACCCCCGCCATCCTGCCGCTGTGGTTGCGGGGAACGTCGAGACCAGCCAGACTGTCACCGACGCGCTGTTCGGCGCGCTGGGGGCATTGGCGGGATCGCAGGGGACGATGAACAATTTCACCTTCGGCAATGCCACGCACCAATACTACGAGACGATTGCCGGGGGTTCGGGCGCGGGGCCAGGTTTCGACGGGACCGACGCTGTCCAGACCCACATGACCAACAGCCGGTTGACCGATCCCGAGATATTGGAGGCGCGCTTTCCGGTGCTGGTCGAACGCTTTGCAATCCGTACGGGATCGGGCGGCGCGGGAGCGCACAAGGGCGGCGACGGTGTGGTCCGCCGCATCCGCTTCCGCGCAGCGATGGACGCAGGCATTTTGTCGAACCGCCGCCGCGTGCCACCGTTCGGACTGGCAGGCGGGGCACCCGGTGCACGCGGCAACAACCGGGTCGAGCGCGCCACTGGCTCGGTCGAAATACTCGGCGCGACGGCGAGCGTCGCTATGGCCCCCGGCGATGTCTTTGTGATCGAAACGCCCGGTGGCGGCGGCTTCGGGAAGTCCGCCTGATGCTGGTTCTCGCCGGAATCGGGGTGATCGTCGCGGGGTTCCTGCTCCGTTTCAACCCGCTGCTCGTTGTCGCGGCATCGGTGCTCGTTACGGGTCTGGCGGCAGGTCTCGATCCGGTTGCCATCGTCGCGGCGTTCGGGAAAGCATTCAACGACAGCCGCTATGTGACCGTCATCTATATCGTCCTGCCGGTGATCGGGCTGCTCGAACGCCACGGCCTGCAACAGCGCGCCCGCGACCTGATCGGGAAGTTGCGCGGGGCGACCGTCGGGCGGTTGCTGCTTGCCTATCTCGTCTTTCGCCAGCTGACGTCGGCGCTCGGGCTGACCTCGATTGCGGGCCATGCCCAGACTGTCCGCCCGCTGGTCGCACCGATGGCCGAAGCTGCTGCCGACCAGCAGAACCCCGACCGTGACAAGGACGACGACGCCGTCCCCGCTATGGCCGCTGCAACCGACAATATCGGGCTGTTCTTTGGCGAGGACATCTTCATCGCCATTGGCTCGATCCTGCTGATGAAGGGGGTGCTGGAGGGATACGGCATCATCGTCG
>JANNCK010000141.1:0-5890 GCA_031386545.1 Sphingomonadales bacterium | reverse complement strand
TGACGTGCCGAAAATCGTCGACTGGTATATGAATGGCAAGATCGAGATCGACCCGATGATCACGCACACGCTGACGCTCGACGAGATCAACAAGGGCTTCGACCTGATGCATGCGGGCAAAAGCATCCGCAGCGTCGTGGTATTTTAAGCCGTCATGGCTTCGCTGCGCTCGCAAGGACGGGATATTGAGAAGGAGAATCTAATGTACAGTCACATGATGGTCGGCAGCAATGACATCGACCGGTCAAAGACATTTTACGACGCACTGTTTGCGACAATTGGCGGCAAGCCGGGTTTCAAGGATCCCAAGGGCCGCCTGATTTACGCGCACAATGGCTCGATGTTCCTCGTCACGCCGCCGATCAACGGCGAACCTGCGACGCACGGCAATGGCTGCACGATCGGCTTTGCCATGACCCCCGAACAGGCCGATGCGTGGCACGTTGCGGGGATCGCCAGCGGCGGCACTGCGATCGAGGATGCTCCGGGCGTGCGCGAAGGCGGCGGCATGAAGCTGTACCTCGCCTATTTGCGCGACCCCGACGGCAACAAGCTGTGCGCGCTGCACCGGTTGACGGCGTAAACAGCGGGGTGACGCTGGAAACCGTCTCAATCATCCGCAGCCACGGCGGCGTTCAAGGTGTTTACACCCACGCCGCCGCCAGCACCGGTACGGCCATGACCTTTGCGGTCTTCGTGCCTGACCACGCCCCTGGCGCAACGCTGCCGGTCGTCTGGTATCTTTCCGGCCTGACCTGCACCCACGCCAATGTCACCGAGAAGGGCGAGTTTCGTGCTGTGTGTGCGGAACTCGGCCTGATCTTCGTCGCGCCGGATACATCCCCGAGGGGAGAAGGCGTCGCCAACGACGACGCCTATGACATGGGGCAGGGCGCGGGGTTTTACGTCGATGCCACACAGGAGCCATGGTCGCCGCATTTCAAAATGCGGTCGTACATCGAGGACGAATTGCCCGCGCTCGTGGCCGCCAACTTCCCCGTCGATCTGGCGCGTCAGGGCATCACAGGCCACTCGATGGGCGGCCACGGCGCGCTGACTATCGCGCTCCGCAATCCCGGCCGCTTCAAAAGCATCAGCGCCTTCGCCCCCATCGTCGCGCCTACCCAAGTGCCCTGGGGCCAAAAGGCGCTTGGCGGTTATCTCGGCGACGACCGCGCCGCGTGGCGTGAATATGACGCGATCTCTTTGATCGAAGACGGCGCACGCCTCCCCGACCTGCTCGTCGATCAGGGCGCTGCCGACACTTTCCTGACCGACCAACTCCGCCCCGACCTACTGGAGGCGGCCTGCGCGGCAGCCGCCATCCCGCTGACCCTGAGGATGCAGCCGGACTACGACCACAGCTATAATATCATCTCGACATCTATGGCCGATCATCTGCGGTGGCATGGGGCGCGGTTGGGGTAGGGGTAAGCGCTCTTTCCCGCTATTCCGCTGGCTGCACCGCGCCGCTGCCGCCCGCTTTCCCGTCCGCGCCGCCGTTGGTCAGCTTGCGACTCAGCCAGGGCGCAATCCGCGCTTCCATGCCGACCGCAAGGCTGAACAGGGGCGGGACGATCAACAGGGTCAGGATCGTCGAGAGGATCAGCCCGCCGATCACGACGATGCCCATCGGCGCGCGCCAGCTGCCGTCGCCTGAAAAGCTGAACGCGATGGGCAGCATTCCGGCGATCATCGCGACTGTGGTCATGACAATCGGCTGCGCGCGCTTGTGCCCGGCATCGACGATGGCCTCATAAATGGCGACGCCTTTACTCATCTCCTCAAGTGCGAAATCAACGAGCAGGATCGAGTTTTTGGCGACAATGCCAAGCAGCATCAGCAAGCCAATCAACACCGGCATCGAGATCGGATTGCCCGTCAGGTGCAGCGCAATCGCGCCGCCCAGCGGGGCCAGCAGCAAAGAACCCATATTCACAAACGGCGGCAACACCCGCTTATATAGCAGCACCAGTACGGCAAACACGAGCAGCACGCCCGAGACGAGTGCTGTGAAGAAATTGGTGAGCATCTCCTGCTCGAATTTGTCGCCGCCAAAGCTGACGCGCTGGACACCCGAGGGCAGGTTTTTCAGCGTTGGCAGGGCATCGATTTCCTTCGATGCGGTCACGACACCCGGCGCGAAATCGGCCCCGATGGCAACGCGGCGGTTCTGGTTATAACGCCGCAGGATCGACGGTCCTTCGCCGAACTGAATATCGGCGACGAGCTTTAACGGCACGCTACCGCCGCTAAGTGTCGGAACGGGCAGGTTCTCGATGGTCGACAGACTCGTCCGGTCAAGGGCACCTATCATGACGCGGATCGGAATTTGCCGGTCGGAGAGCGAGAATTTGGCCGCATTCTGGTCAATATCGCCCTGCGTCGCGATGCGGATCGTCTGGCTGAGCGCGGTTGAGGTTACGCCCAATTCTGCGGCAAGTGTTTCACGCGGCTTGATGAGGATTTCGGGGCGCTGCAAATCCCCCTCGATACGCGGGGCACGCAATTGTTTGAGGCTTCGCATCTCGTCGACCAGCTTGTTCGCGGTCTGTGTGACAATCACTGGATCGGACCCGGCGAGCATGATTGTTACGTCACGGCCAAGGCCGCCGCTCTGGCTCTGGAAAGTAACCCGGGCATCCGGAATTGCGCGCAGCTTTGGGGCAAACTCACGCTCGAATTCGATACTGGTTTTCGCGCGATCCTTTTTCAACGTGATGAAGACATTGCTGTTGCCGACATTCACGTCGCCAAATGCGGCTTCGACTTCGGGAGCAGTGTCGAGCAATGCCGTCACATGGTCGGTTACACCCTCGGTCTGGGCGAGCGTCGCGCCGGGCGGGAGCTGTATTTTGACCTCGCTATAATCTTTGTTGAGCGCGGGTTCGCCCGTGAACTGCAGCGTCGCAAATGCTACGACTGTCAGGCCGAATGCAGCCGCACCAATGCCCATCACCCAAATGCGGTGATCGGCGAGGCGCGCGGCCCAGCGACGGCCCGACGCGCGCAACGCGCTGGCCCGGCGCGTATCGAGCGACCAGCGCAACAGCCCCATATAGCGTTCCATTAACGGCCCCTCACCATGCGAGGCATGGCCATGCGACTTCAGGAAATAGGCTGCAGCCATCGGCGTGATGAGACGCGCCACGGCAAGGCTGATAATCACGGCGGCAACAATCGTCAGGCCGAATTGCTTGAAGAACTGTCCTGAAATGCCCGGCATCAGGCCAACGGGCAGGAACACCGCGACGATGGCCATGGTGGTGGCAAGTACGGCCAAGCCGATCTCGTCGGCGGCATCGATGGACGCCTGATACGCGCTCTTTCCCATCCGCATGTGACGGACAATATTTTCGATCTCGACGATGGCATCATCGACAAGGACGCCCGCGACCAGACTAAGCGCGACGAGGCTGACCCCGTTCAACGTGAAACCCATCAGGTCCATGAACCAGAAGGCGGGGATAGCCGACAACGGGATTGCGATGGCCGAAATCAGCGTCGCCCGCCAGTCGCGTAGAAACACAAACACGACAAGGACGGCAAGAACCGCGCCCTCCCACATCGCATCAATCGCTGAATGATATTGGCTGCGCGTATAATCGACGGTTGTGAACAGCTGGCGGAATTTGACCTTCGGGTTCTCCGTTTCGAGTGCGCGGAGCAGTTTGACGCCCTCGTCAAAGACGAGCACGTCGGATGCGCCCTTGGCCTTAGCCATGGCAAAGCTTAGCACCTGTTTGCCGTTAATTTTGGAGATGTTGCGCTGTTCGGCATAACTATCGCGCACCGTCGCGATGTCGGTCAGCTTGATCGTGCGCCCGCCCCCGACCCAGATCATTTTCTCGCCGAGTGCGAACGCGCTGGCCGCATTGCCCAGAACACGGACCGACTGTTCGGACCCCGCAATTTCTGCACGTCCGCCTGCGGCATTGACGTTGGTCACGCGCAATTGGCTGTTCACCTGCGATGCCGTAATCCCTTGAGCCTGCATCCGTGTCGGGTCGAGGGTGACGCGGATTTCGCGGTTCACGCCACCCGACCGCTGGATACTTGCCATGCCCGAGACCGAAACCAGCCGTTTGGCGACAGTGTTGTCAACGAACCAGCTCAGATCCTCCAGCGTCATGTCGACAGCCTCGGCTGAAAAATAGGCAATAGGGCCACCATCGGCATCCTCGCGGTTGACCTGTGGCTCAAGGATGCCATCGGGCAAGTCGCCGCGGATATTGGCGAGCGCATCACGGACATCGTTGACCGCGCGGTCAACGGGTGTCCCGATGGCAAATTGGACAAAGGTGTTCGAGCTGCCCTCGTCAATCCACGACGACATATCCTCGACACCGTTGAGGCTGCGGAGTGCCGCTTCGACTTTTTGCGTGACTTGGGTTTCGAGCTCGGTCGGGGCCGCGCCGGGCTGGACAATGGTTATCCGAGCCGCCGGAAAACTTACATCGGGGTTGTTGTTCACCTTCATCTCCATGAAGGCCATGATGCCGGCGACGGTCAGTGCGATGAAAAACACGATGGGCGCAACCGGATTGCGGATTGCCCAGGCAGAAATATTGCGGAAACTCATCGCGGCACCCTCTTATGTACCGCTGTATTACTACAGCAACACGGAAGAGGGAAGCTGAAATTTCACTCCCGTCATTGCGAGCGCAGCGCGGCAATTCATCACGCTCGCGGCGATGTGGATTGCTTTGCTGCGCTCGCAATGACGGCGAGAGTTAATCCAGTTCGAGGATGACCTGATCGACGCTGAGGCTGTCGCCCTGTGCGGCGCTGATGCTTTTGACGGTGCCGGCTTTGCCCGCGCGCAGGATGTTTTCCATCTTCATCGCTTCGATGACAGCGAGCGGCTGTCCCGCTTCGACCTTGTCCCCTGCGGCGACGTGCAGCGCGGTGAGCAGGCCGGGCATCGGCGACAGCAGGAACCGCGACAGATCTGGCGGGATTTTCTCGATCATGTGCGCGCGGAGCGGAGCGACATGGGCGGGCAGGACGCGGGCGATGTGCGAAGCGCCGCGCGTCGTCAGCTTGAACCCGGCGCGGGTCCGCAGAATGCGGACGGCGAGCGGGGCGTCGTTGAGGGTCGCCTCGACGATCCGGTCGCCGGGCGTATATTCGAGTTCGATGTCGAGGTCTTCGCCATCGACCACGATCCCGTCTGGGCTGATCGACACGTCATGGTTAGCGCCGCCGATATTGACCTGCCAGTCGGCGGGGGGCTGCAGCCGCTTGCCCAATTGCCCGTCCACCCGACGCGCGCGGTCGGCCTCGGCGGTCGCGGCGAATGCGGCAACGGCGGACAGCGCACGGAGGAGCTCGGGGGACGCGGGCGCGCCGTGGAAACCTTCGGGGTATTCCTCGGCGATGAAGCCGGTGGTGATCTCGCCGCTGCGGAAGCGCGGGTGTTGCATGATCGCCGAGACGAACTCGATGTTGTGGCCTACGCCGTCGATTTCGAAGCTGTCGAGCGCGGTGACTTGCTTGTCGATGGCTTCGAGGCGGGTCGGGGCCCAGGTGATGAGCTTGGCGATCATCGGGTCGTAGAATCGTGAGACCTCGCCGCCTTCAGTGACGCCGTCGTCGACGCGGACACCGTCACCGGGGGCGGGGGGATTATACCGCACCAGCCGCCCGGTGCTCGGTAAAAACCCGCGATACGGGTCTTCGGCATAGACCCTGTTTTCGACCGCCCAGCCGTCGAGTTTCACGTCGGCCTGCGCGAACCCCAGTGGCTCGCCCGCCGCGACACGGATCATCTGTTCGACGAGATCGATGCCGGTGATGCACTCGGTCACCGGATGCTCGACCTGCAGCCGCGTGTTCATTTCGAGGAAGTAGAAACTCTCCCCCGTCGGGTCCGCGCCCGACACGATCA
>JANNCK010000132.1:0-5158 GCA_031386545.1 Sphingomonadales bacterium | reverse complement strand
CGCAAGATGGCCGAGGCGCGGCTCGACCCCGCGCGGCTGACCGGCGCGTACGCATGGGCGTCGATGCTGAAAAACGGCAGTGTGCTGGCGTTTGGCTCCGACGTGCCGGTCGAAAGTGCCAACCCCTTTCCCGGCCTTGCCGTCGCGATTACCCGCGAAGGGGCCGACGGCCAGCCATTCGGTGGCTGGCAGCCACAGGAACGTATCTCGCGTGAGGCGGCACTCGCCGGGTTCACCACGGGTTCGGCATTCGCCGGACAGGCCGAGGACCGCATCGGGCGGCTCGCCAGCGGCTACCGCGCTGACTTCATCCTTGTCGATGTCGATCCCTTGCTCTCGACCCCGGGCGAATTGCGCGCGACCAAAGTGATCGAGACCTGGGTCGGCGGGAAGCGGGTGTTCAGGGCCAAATAATCAAGCGGGCGTAACGAGTGCGGTCAGCGTGCCGGGGGTGAGTACTTGCGGCAGCGTCTGCGCCTCCCCACCCTTGGGGTAGAACAGGTAGAGCGGGACGCCCGAGCGGCCCTGCGCTTCGAGGAAGCGCCCGATGGCGGGGTCGCTGCGGGTCCAGTCACCGACAAGGACCGCTACATTACCGGCCTTGAATGCGGCCTCGACCGAGGGTTGCTCGATCGCGATGCGCTCATTGACCTTGCAGGTCAGGCACCAGTCAGCGGTGAAATAGACGAACACCGGTCGTTCCTCGGCGCGCAGGGCGGCCAGCCGCGTTTCGCTGAACGGTTCGGCATTGAGCGCGGTTGGTGCGGCGGTACCAGCAGGCGTCGCGGTCGGGAGACAGGCAATCGCCAAACCCGTGGCGACGACCGCAATTGCTGCACCGATGGCAAGTCCGGCCTTCCCCTTCGCCTGCCGCACCCCGACCCACCAGAATGCCAGCGCCGCCCCCAGTGCCCCGAGCAGAGCGACCGTCACCGCATCGCTTCCCGCCTGACGACCGAGCAGCCAGATAAGACCGAGTGCGGTCAGAAACATCGGCACGCTCAGGATACGTCTCATCGTCGCCATCCAAGCGCCGGGCTTGGGCAAAACACGACGCAGCGCGGGGATGAAGCCCAGCAAAAGGAAAGGCAGCGCGAGGCCGAAGCCAAGCCCCGCAAAAACTGCCAGCGCCGCCGCCGTCGGCAGCACCAGTGCCGCCCCCAGCGCGGCCCCCATGAAAGGCCCGGTGCACGGCGTCGCGATGAACGCCGCCAGCGCGCCGGTCGCGACGCTGTTCGTACTCGCTAGCCCACCGCCGACCGTCGGTAGCTCGAACAGTCCGGCGAAGTTGAGCGCAATTGCGGTTACCAGCACCAGCAGCGCCACGATGACGCGCGGATCCTGCAGCTGGAACGCCCAGCCGACGCTCGACCCCGCCGCCCGCAACGCAAGGATCGCGCCGCCAAGCGCGACGCAGACCATCACTGCGCCGAACGTGTAACCCAGCGCATCACGCCGCGCACTGCGCTCGCCTGCCCCGGAGCCCAATCCGGGGTCGCCGCCCGCCTTGGCCAGACTCAGCGCCTTCAGACTGAGGATCGGGAAGACGCAGGGCATGATGTTGAGGATCAGTCCGCCAAGGATAGCGCCGCCAAGCGCGAGCAGAATCGCGGACCAACCAGCGTTTGAAGAAGGCAACGGCGAAACAGCACCTGCCTTGGCGGTGATCGTCAGCCCGCGCCCTGCGCCGGTCGACAGCACACCGGATACCGGCTGAGGCGTACCGTCAGCGGCTGCGAGCTCGACAATCAACAAATCCCCATCACGCCCGAATTTCTGCGGCGCAGCATCGACAATCAGTCCTTTTGAGGCCGGAAAGAAGTGCGGATCAACCAGCGTCGCGCCTGCCGGAAACGGAATTGCGAGCCGGAGAAGTTTTCCGCTGCGCTCGAATTGCGCCGTTGCCCCTAGCGGTGTCGGCAATTTCGTTCGCCAGCCGTCGAACCGCGCGCGTGCATCCGGTGCACCATCGCCGACCGTCAGCACGGTCGACAGCTCCGCGCGCTGCGGCACGCAAATCTGGTCGGTGCAGGCAAGATAATCGAACTTGAGCGCGACCGGCAGCTTACTCCCCGCTACCAGCCCCGACGGCAGTTGCAGCGGCACCAGCAGCGCGTGCGGTCCTTCGAACACATAGTTCATCAACCCGGCGACTACGAGCCGCTGCGGTACCGGGAACGCAACCAGTCCGGTCGTCGCACCCTTTGGCAGCGTCCAGTCAAATCGCGGTTCGAAACCCGCCTCGCCCGGGTTCGACCAATAACCATGCCAGCCGGGTTCAGGTTGCATCGCCACCGCGAGCATGACCGTTTTACCGGGCGCAGGCGTCGCGCTCTCGGCGACCAGTGTCGCGACGATATGGTTCGGTTCGGCGCGAAGCGGTGCAAGGCCCAACAATGCCAACGCCGCCACCACCAGTTTCACCCGCCTGAAACGTCTTCCCGCCATGCCGCACTTGTCTCCTTCGCTTGACCCCCATACGGATAGCGGCAAGATTTCGATACGGTGAAAGGCTTACCCGATGATCCGACGCCTCGCGGCCCTCGCGCTTGCTTCCCTGCCCGTCAGCCTGCTCGCGCAAACGGTCCCGTCACCCAAACTGCTCGTCGTCATATCGGTCGATCAATTCTCCGCCGATCTGTTCGCCCAATATCGCGCGCATTTCACCGGCGGGCTGAAGCGCCTCTCCGGCGGCGTGGTCTTCCCGAGCGGGTATCAAAGCCATGCCGCGACCGAAACCTGCCCCGGTCATGCGACGATCCTGACCGGCGTACGTCCGGCGCGCAGTGGCATCATCGCCAACAGCTGGATCGACCAGAGCCTTACGAGCCGCAAAGACACAGGTGTCTATTGTGCGGAGGATGTCGCCAAGGGGAAATCGAGCCGGTCGCGCGACTATGTGCCCTCGTCCGTCCACCTGCTTGTCCCGACGCTCGGCGACCGGATGAAGACCGCGACCCCCGCATCGCGCGTCGTTGCAATAGCGGGCAAGGACCGCGCGGCGATCATGATGGGCGGACACAAAACCGACCAGATCTGGTTCCTGCGTCCGACCGACTATGCCAAATTCGAGACGCTGTCCGACCACACCGGCCCTGCCCCCGCCGCCGTTGCGCGGGTCAATGCCAGAATCGAGGCGGCGCTGGCCAAGCCGGTCAAGCCGATGGCGCTCTCGGCGCTGTGCGCGACGCGCAGTCGGGCGATTTCCATCACGGCAACCAAATCCGTCGGCGACGGTCGCTTCGCGCGACCTGCCGGGGACAAGCGGTTGTTCCGCGCCTCCCCCGAATCGGATGCGGCAACGCTCGATCTTGCGGGCGGTTTGATTGCCGAGATGAAGCTTGGCTCGGGCGCGGCGACCGACCTGATTTCGGTAGGCGTGTCGGCAACCGATGTCGTCGGTCATGCTTACGGCACCGAGGGCAGCGAAATGTGCGTGCAACTCGAAACGCTTGACCGGCAGCTTGGCCAGTTCTTCACGCGGCTCGACAAGGCGAAAATCGACTATGCCGTTGTGCTGACTGCCGATCACGGTGGCCACGACACGACCGAGCGCAATGACGAGAACGCCATCCCCGATGCGGCGCGAATTGCCGAAACACTTTCGGCGCGTGCTGTAGGCATGGCCATTGCGACCGAACTGGGTCTATCGAATCCGGCGTTGGTCGGGGCTGAACCCGCAGGTGACGTGTGGCTCGATGCGTCGATGCCTGCCGACAAAAAGCCGCTGGCGCTGGCGCGCGCCAAGGCGCTGTTCCTCGCCAGCCCGCAGATCGCGGCGGTCTTCACCGCAGCCGAGATCGAGGCCGCCGCGCCGGCGAGCGGCCCGCCCGAGACATGGTCACTGATCGAACGCGCCAAATCATCCTATTACAAAGGCCGGTCGGGCGACATGATCGTGATGCTGAAGCCGCGCGTCACGCCGATCCCGCTGTCGGTCGCAGCAGGCAACTACATCGCGACGCATGGCAGCCCCTGGGACTATGATCGCCGTGTACCGATGCTGTTCTGGCGCAAGGGGATGGCCCCGTTCGAGCAACCGAACAGTGTCGAAACAGTCGATATTCTGCCAACGCTGGCTGGGCTGATTGGTTTGTCGATTCCGCGGAACGAAATTGACGGGCGATGCCTCGACCTGATTGCCGGCTCCGGGAGCAGCTGCCCGCCCGACCGCACATGGTTTATTGCGACCGAGCCGGGTCCGGTGATCCGTTAACGGCTGTCGGTCACCTTCACCCCGGTCCCGAGTTTATTTGCACCGATCTTGAGCGGCTCGCGGCTCCAGTCGGCAACGAACGTCGTCCCGTATCCTGCGCCCGGTGCAATCGATGCGTCATTGCCCTCGATAACCAGTCCCGCCGACGGATTGGCGCGCGCCTCGGCGGCAACCGCGATGATTGCCGAATGGTTTTCCTTGTTCTTGCCGACCACAAAGACGTTGCGGGCGATCATGCCCGTCGATCCGTTTGGTAGATCAATGGCATAGTTGGTTTCGCGCCCTGCTGAGTCATCGAAGCTCGAATCAGTGACAATCGTCCGCGCCGCGCGGCTTTTCAGATAATGTCCGCCAGTCCCCCGTTCGAATCGGACACGGTTGACGGTCAAAGTCCCAGCGCGGCCGACATAAATCGAGTGCGAACACATGCCGCCGGGACAGCCGCCAAGGCCCGAGAAGGTCGAACGCTCGATGGTGATGCTGTTCGCCGGATCGTCGTTGGTCAGGATGCCCTGTTCGGAATCGATGAAGGTCGAGCGGGTGACCGTCAGATCGCCCTTTTCGAGCCGGATGCCGACACCGTTGTGGTCGGATACACGGATGCCCTTGAATACAAGGCCATCGACGGTCGCGTTCAGGCCCCGCAGGACAAGGGTGCCCTTGCCATCACAGGCACCGCCCTCGAAAATCGCGGTCGAGGGTTCTGCTGCGCGGATCGTGATGTTCGCGCCGCCGAACACCGCGCAATCGGGATAGCGCCCCGGCGCGACAGTAATCGTGCCGCTCCCTTCGCCGAGCGACTTCACCGCATCGTCGAGCCGGTAGAAGCTGCGCCCGGTTTCCTCGATGCGGAAACTGCCGCCCGACTGCGCCATGAGCGGAGTCGCCACGATAAGAACCGGCAAGAATGCGCGTGTTAACTTCCCTAGCTTCACCGGGTTA
>JANNCK010000077.1:0-5686 GCA_031386545.1 Sphingomonadales bacterium | reverse complement strand
GCGCCGAAGGACGAGATTTTCGCCGCGCTCAGCAGGGCGACGCCCGACCGGCTCCTGGTCGCAGCACAGGCCCTTCGCGAAGGGCTGAGCGTTGCCGAAATCCATTCGGTGTCGAAATTCGACCCGTGGTTCCTTGATCGGCTGGCGGAGATCGTCGCGGCGGAGGACGGCGTCTGCCGTGATGGCCTGCCGCAGGATGCCGACGCGATGCGCCGCCTGAAATCCATGGGATTTAGTGACAAGCGTCTCGCCTATCTGTCGCTGAAGTCGGCGAATCTGCGCGGCGGGATGGACCGGGCATTGGCGCGCGGGTCGGGCCTGATCCGTGAAACTTTGGTCGCTATGACCGGCGGCGTGACCGAGGACGATGTGCGGACGCTGCGTCACCGGCTGGGTGTGCGGCCGGTGTTCAAACGCATCGACACCTGCGCGGCGGAATTCGCGGCACCCACCGCCTATATGTATTCGACCTATGAAGCGCCGACCTTCGGTGAGCCAGAGTGCGAGGCCGAGCCGTCCCACCGCGAGAAAATCGTCATTCTGGGCGGCGGGCCGAACCGGATCGGGCAGGGGATCGAGTTCGATTATTGCTGCTGCCACGCCTGCTTCGCACTTGCGGACGCAGGCTATGAGACGATCATGGTCAACTGCAATCCGGAGACCGTCTCGACCGACTATGACACGTCGGACCGCCTCTATTTCGAACCGCTGACCGCTGAGGATGTCCTCGAAATTCTGCATGTCGAGCAAAAGAACGGCAGACTGAAGGGTGTTATCGTCCAGTTCGGCGGGCAGACACCGCTTAATCTGGCCAAGGCGCTGGAGGCAGCGGGGATACCCATTCTCGGCACGTCGCCAAAAGCCATCGACCTGGCCGAGGACCGCGAGCAGTTTGCGGCGCTGGTCACGCGGTTGGGCTTGAAACAGCCCAACAATGGCATCGCGCGCAGCCGTGACGAAGCGGTCGCGGTCGCAGCGCGCATTGGCTATCCGGTTTTGATGCGCCCCAGCTTTGTGCTGGGCGGTCGCGCAATGGAAATCGTCGATACGCCCGCCCAGCTTGAACATTATATCGCCACTGCAGTGCAGGTGTCGGGCGATGCGCCGGTGCTGATCGACAGTTATTTGCGCGACGCCGTCGAGGTGGATGTTGACGCGATTGCCGACGGAAATCAGGTGGTTGTCGCGGGTATCCTCCAGCATATCGAGGAAGCCGGCGTCCATTCGGGCGACAGCGCGTGTTCGCTGCCGCCGTACAGCCTTGCGCCCGAAATCGTCGCCTAGATCGCGCGGCAGGCCGAAGTGCTGGCGACGGCGCTCTCGGTGCGCGGGCTGATGAACGTGCAGTTCGCGGTCAAGGATGGCGAGGTCTACATCATCGAGGTCAATCCACGCGCGTCTCGGACGGTGCCGTTCGTCGCCAAAGCCATTGGCGCGCCGATTGCCAAGATTGCGGCGCGGGTGATGGCGGGCGAAATGCTTGCCGACCTGCCAAAGATCGATCTCGACATCCCGCACATCGCGGTGAAGGAGGCGGTGTTCCCGTTTGCCCGCTTCCCCGGTGTCGATCCGGTCCTGTCGCCTGAAATGAAGTCCACTGGCGAAGTCATGGGGATTGATCGTGATTTTTCCCGTGCCTTTGCCAAGGCGCAACTTGGTGCGGGGACAATTTTGCCACAAACGGGCAAGTTGTTCGTGTCAGTCAAGGATAGCGACAAGGCCGTCGTGTTGCCAGCGGTGCGCCAGCTGGCGGGTCTGGGCTTCACGATCATCGCAACCGACGGCACAGCGCGCTATCTCGAAGGCGAGGGTGTCACGGTCGAGCGCGTCAATAAAGTCGCGCAGGGGCGTCCGCATATTGTCGACCGCGTCGTCGACGGCGACATCGCGTTGATTTTCAACACCACCGAAGGGTGGCAGTCGTTAAAGGACAGCGAAAGCATCCGGCGTTCGGCCCTGATGAACAAGGTGCCACAGTTCACCACGGCGTCGGCATCGGTGGCCGCGGCACAGGCAATTGCTGCATTGCGGGACAGTGACCTTGAAGTCCGCCCGTTGCAGTCTTATCATCTTCGGCTCGCAAGCTGATCCCGACAGATGCGACAAAGTTGGCTCCGGTGCGTTACCGGCGTCGCAACAGGGTTTCGGGATAAGGGCTGGATTGAATATGGCGACGGTCGATAAGATGCCGATGCTGGTCGAGGGACAGCGGATGCTCAATGAGCAGCTGGTGTTACTCAAGGCCGAACGGCCTGACGTGATTGACGCCATCGAAGAGGCGCGCGCGCACGGCGATCTGTCCGAGAACGCCGAATATCACGCCGCGAAGGAGCGTCAGGGCCAGATCGAGGCGATGATCGTCGACATTGAGTCGAAGCTCAGCCGTGCGACGATCATCGATCCCAAGGAGCTGTCGGGCGACAAAATCGTGTTTGGCGCGACTGTCACCTTGCTCGATGACGACAGCAAGCCGGTTAGATACCAGATCGTCGGCGAGACCGAGGCCGATGCCAAGGCAGGCCGGATTTCGTATAATTCACCGCTTGGCCGCGCGTTGATCGGGCGCAAATCGGGCGACGACATCGAAGTGTCGGTTCCTGCCGGTGATCGCTATTACCAGGTGTCGAAGATCGAGTTTATTTAACGATGCAGTCGTCGCGTCCAATGCGGGCGACGGTGGCGATTTCGGTGCTGACCGCGTTCGCCTATGCCGTGCAGGGCATCGCGGGACCGCATGTCATCCTGCAAGCGGGCTTTATCCCGGCGCGCCTGACCGAGGCGTTCCCGTTCGAGGCAGTCCCGTTCTGGCTGACCCCGTTGACCGCGACCCTGCTCCACGGCGGCCTGCTGCACCTCGGGTTTAACTTGCTGATGCTCGTTTATTGCGGGCGGCAGGTTGAAAGCGTGCTGGGCGGGCTGCGTCTGGTGATCTTGTATATTGTTGGCGCTTACGGCGCGGCGCTGGGGCAGTATCTGCTCGATCCCGGCTCAACAGGGCCGATGATCGGCGCGAGCGGGGCGATTTCGGCGGTCGTCGGTACTTACGCGCTGATGTTCGGGCGCGGGCAGGTCCGGCGGATCGGGCCGGTGCCGGGCATCGTGGTGCGTGCACTATGGCTCGCGGTGGCGTGGGTGTTCCTGCAATGGGGGATTGGCTTTGCGTCCGGCGGAACTGCCTCGCCGATTGCTTTTGCCGCGCATATCGGCGGGTTCGTGACCGGGCTGGTGTTGATGTATCCGCTGCTCGAGTGGCGGTATCGTTACGGTTAGGCAGGCATGTCCGGGTCGAGCAACCGGTGCAGATGCACCACGACGTAGCGCATCTCGGCATCGTCGACGGTTTTTTGCGCCGCACTGCGCCAGGCCTTTTCGGCAGTTTTGAAATCCGGGAAGATTCCGACCACGTCGAGTTTCGACGGATCTTTGAATTCAAGGGTTTGCGGATCGGTCACGCGACCACCGAAGACGAGGTGCAGCTTGCTCATGGCGCGCGCCGTAGCTTCATTCGATCGGTAAATCACCGGTTTTCTTAAGCCGAGTCTTGTGGGCAGCACGAAGCACAATCGCCGACGCAATCGCGGCTGCCCCACCGACCGCTGCGGTCACCCGTCGCTGCTTGGTAATGCCGCGCTTGAGGAACACGCTCCCCGCGCGTGCGGCAAGCAATTCTGCCAACTCGGCGGCAAGCAAGCGTGGAGCAAGTCGACCGCGCAATTTGCCCGACGTGAGGGTTAGCGCTGTGCGCGCGGCGTCACGCACCTCAGTCGCGGTCTGGAGTTCGCGGTTTTCCTTCACCGATTTTCCTTCCTCGTATCAGTTTTCTAAGCTGCAGCCGCCCCGCCTGAGCCGAGATTGATGCGACAATCAGCGCGACGCCAATGACGATCGCCGTTGCCCAGCCCGCGCCAACTACGGGAGTCAGAGCAAACATGATGCCGATCAGGAGCGCAACCAACGTCCCGCCTACCAAAGTCGCCGCGAGCGTCAGCAGCCCAAGACCGATACCGGCGATAATCAACCGACGCCGTGCTTCGGCGCGATAAACCGCGACCTCTGCGCTCAGCCAGTCGCGGCTGTCATCGAGAAGTTCGGCGAAGAGGTCGGGCAGCGATTGCCGCTCGACCTCTTCGTGCTCCTCGACGGGTTCAATGACCGTCTCGGCCAAAAGACTAGGCCTTGTTATCGTCGTTTTCGCCAGCCGATTTTCGGGCTGAGCCGCGGACCAGCGAGGTCACGAACAAACCGATCGCTGCCAGGGCGCCAATAGCGACGGCAGGGCGTTTGCGGACAAAGGCGGTTGTGTCGGCGACAATATCGTCGATGTCCTTATTCTGAAGTGATGTCGCCGCGCTCGATACGCTGGATGCGGCCTTGCGCGCATAGTCGCCGTATTGCGTGCCGACACGTTCATCAACGACGCTGGCGGCGCTCGTTGCGAGCTTCGAGATTTCGTCGAGCGCCTCGGCGGCCATATCCTTGCCCTGGTTAGCGGCTTTGCGCGCCGAATCGAGTGCCTCGGAACCGAGCGCAGATGCCTGTTCCTTCACCTTCGCGACGCTTAGCTTCACCTCGTTGGCGGCGGGGTTGGCGACGGCAATCATTTCCTTTGCGGTCTCGGCGACCACTTCCTTGGCTTTGGGGGTACGGGCCATCGAGAAACTCCTTAAATGACGGGCAGACTGGTGAAACCAAGATAGGGTAGCACGCGCGAGTTGCCAGTCCCCAATTATGTACGTTTGCGCTGCGTGTCCGGCTCAACTAGAGGCGCGGGGCTTTGTTCCCTCCCAGTCAGCGAGCCAGCCAGACCATGACCGCTATTCTCGACATCCATGCCCGCCAGATCATCGACAGCCGGGGGAACCCCACAGTTGAGGTCGATGTCCTGCTGGAGGACGGCAGCTTTGGCCGTGCGGCGGTGCCCTCCGGCGCATCGACGGGGGCGTATGAAGCGGTTGAATTGCGTGACGGCGACAAAACCCGCTTCATGGGCAAAGGCGTCGAAAAGGCAGTCGAGGCCGTGAACGGCGAGATTGCCGGCGAACTGATCGGCCTCGATGCCGAGGATCAGGGCGAGATCGACGCAGTGATGATTGCGCTCGACGGCACGCCGAACAAGGCGCGGCTTGGGGCGAACGCGCTGCTGGGCGTCAGTCTGGCGACGGCGAAGGCGGCTGCGGATGCGCGTGGGCTGCCGCTGTACCGCTATGTCGGCGGCGTCGGCGCGCATGTGTTGCCGGTGCCGATGATGAACATCATCAATGGCGGGATGCACGCCGACAACCCCATCGACTTTCAGGAATTCATGGTGATGCCGGTCGGGGCGGACAGCCTGTTCGAAGCGGTGCGGATGGGAACGGAAATTTTCCACACGCTGAAGAAAAAGCTCCACGACAAGGGGCTGGCGACGGCCGTGGGCGACGAGGGCGGTTTCGCCCCGAACCTGGCCAGCGCGCCCGAGGCGCTCGACTTCATCATGTCATCGATCGAGGCCGCCGGGTACACGCCCGGTGACGATGTCGTCCTTGCGCTTGATTGCGCCGCGACAGAATATTTCAAGGATGGTACTTATCGGTTCGAGGGTGAAAACGTCGTTCGCAGCCCCGCCGAAAATGCGGCCTATCTCGCCGATCTCTGCGCGCGTTATCCCATCGTGTCGATTGAGGACGGCATGAGCGAGGATGATTTT
>JANNCK010000072.1:0-6580 GCA_031386545.1 Sphingomonadales bacterium | reverse complement strand
GTCGAGAGCTATGGCGCATCGTCGATCACCGAGCTTTTGTCAGCACTCGCCCCACAGACTGGTCCCGGGCGCGGACGTGGCGGTGGCGGCCCCGTCGTCCTGCTCAATGGCCAGCGTATTTCGGGCTTTGGCGAACTCCGCGACCTGCCTCCCGAGGCGATCCTGCGCGTGCAAATCATGCCCGAGGAAGTCGCACTTCAATACGGCTATTCGGCAGATCAGCGGGTCGTGAATTTTATCCTGAAGGACAATTTCCGCGCCGTCACTATCGACGCTGAATATGGCGGCGCGACTTCAGGAGCACGGCGACAAAGCGAGTTGCAGGGCACACTTGTCCGCATTGGTAAGACGGGTCGCCTGACAATGGGCGGCACCTACGAGACGGGTACCAGCGTACTCGAAAGCCAGCGCAATATCATTCAGCGCTCGGCGACTTTTCCGTTTGTCGATGCGGGTTTGTACCGCACGCTGCTGCCAGGGTCGGACTCGATCAAACTCAACGGTGTCCTTAGCCGCAAACTGACAGAGACCGTCTCTGCTACTTTCAACACCAGCTGGCAGCGCGACACCAGCAACGCGCTGCTGGGTGTACCGACGGCAACAATGACTAGTGGCGGACAGACGATCACGAGAGGCTTTCTACCGACATTGACGCGCGGCACGACGACCGACGTGCTCCACGGCGGACTGACTATAAACGGCAACATCTCGAAATGGACGTGGTCGCTTACCGGCAACTACGACCGGTCGATCACGCGCACACTGACGGATCGCGGCGTCGATGGGGCTGCGCTACAGGTGCTGGCCGCCGCGCCGGGAACGACTTTCAACCCGTTTGCTCCTACTACCGGCAGTCCGCTGCCCTATCTGGCACGCGATACCGCGCGGCTACAGACTAACACATCCAACGGTGTCTACACTTTGTCGGGGCCGCTGGCCGAACTTCCTGCCGGTTCTATCCGTACGACCATCCGTGCCGGCTTCGCCACGACCCGTCTGGATAGCCAATCTGTCCGTAGTGGTGTCGCTCAAGCAACCCGTTTGTCGCGCGACGAAGCCAACGGTCGCTTCAATATCGACATTCCGCTCGCCAATCGCGACCGCGACGTCGCCGCTGTACTCGGCAAAATGTCGATTAACGCCAACATTGCCTATCGCAAACTATCTGATTTCGGTAGCCTGACCAGCTTCGGTTACGGCCTTAACTGGCAACCGGTCGAGGGGCTTACCTTCCTCGCCAGCGCGCTCGGTGCCAACACGGAGCCGGGCATCGGTGATCTCGGAAATCCCACAATCGTGACGCCCAGCATACCGACTTACGACTATGCACGCGGCGAAACTGTGTTGGTTAGCCGTATTTCAGGTGGCAACGCGGCGTTGGTCAGTGAACGGCAGCGCGACGTCAAATTGTCGGCCAACTACCAGCCACAGAGTCTTAAAGGGCTGACGGTCGGCGTAGATTATTTCCGCAACCGTAGCACGAATCCAGTGGCCGGGTTTCCCACACTGACGCCCGATATTGAGGCCGCGTTCCCAGGTCGCGTGACCCGCGATGCGACCGGACGGCTGACCAGCATCGACAGTCGTTCTATCAATTTTGCCGCGACGCGCAGCGATGTCGTGCGGGTCGGCTTCACTTTCCAAAAGGAATTCGGCCAGCCCGCGGGCGGACGTGGCCCCCGCGGATTTGGCGGTGCTGGTCCCGGTGCCGGTGGCCCTCCCGGTGGTGGTCCGCGTCCCGGCGGCGGTGGTGGCTTCGGTGGCGGTGCCTTTGGTCGCGGTGGCGACGGCGGGCGCTGGACGATTGCGCTTTATGATAACATCCGCTTTCGTGACGAGGTGCAGATCCGCTCAGGCCTGCCCGTGCTCGACCTACTCGGTGGCGATGCGACCGGCGGCAGTGGCGGCAGCCCGCGCCACAACTTTGACCTCGACGGCGGCTGGTTCAACAAAGGGCTCGGTTTCCGCCTGACGGGCAGCTACCAGAGCGGCTCGGTCGTTACCGGTTCGACCGCGGCGTCGACACTGCGCTTCGGTGACCTCGCGACGCTGAACCTGAATGCCTTTATGAACTTCGACAACCGCAAGAAGTTGATCGAAGACGTACCGTTCCTGAAAGGTGCGCGCCTGCGGCTCAGTGTCCAGAATGTGTTCAACAAGATTCGTGACGTCCGTGACGGCACCGGCCTTGTGCCGCTGAGCTACCAACCGGGCTATGTCGACCCGCGCGGTCGCTATATCGAGATCGATTTCCGCAAGCGGTTTTAGGCGAGCGCTGCCCGCAGCCGCGCAAGTCCCACTTTCTTGATTTGGCAGACCCGCGCCGCGCCAATACCGAGCGTCGCACCGACAGCATCAAGGCCCATGCCCTCAACAAAGTAGAGCGAAAGGATTCGCGCCTCGCGCGGCGGTAGTTGCGCAATCGCGGTAGTCATATCGTTACATTGCTCCCCTTGGTCGAACAACGTGTCGGCCAGTGGTGCTGGATCAGCGATGCTCTCCACTTCGGTTTGATCCAGCGGCTCGATCACGACCGCCACCCCTCGTCCCCCGGGCCGCTGCGACCGCAGCACGTCCAGCATCGCGCCCTTCACGCGCACACCGGCATAGGTCGCAAAACTGAACCCGCGATCCTCGTAACGGCGAGCGGCCTCGATCAGCGCGACCATGCCGGTCTGGATCAGATCATCGACTTCGACTGCCCGGGCGATACGTCCGTGAACGTGCCACGCCAGTTTGCGGACCAGTCGCATATGGTCATGGACAAGCCGGTCGGTTTGATCGGGCAAGTAAATCGGTGCGGATACGGCTGACGCCATGATATGGTCCCCCTGCTCGCCGGGATGGCGGGCAGGGAACGCACTGCAATGGCCGTGCCAAGTGCGTTAACCACGATACACGCGGTGATCGAGGGCCAGTACGCGGCCAAAAGCGTCAATAATGCGGCGCTGGTGTCAGCTGATTGACGCCATCTGGTAGAGAAAGTCGGCAAATCCCATCGTCGCCTGCGGCAGGCTTGCAACCTTGGGATTGCTCGACTCAATCACATAATATTCGTCCGGCGCATGGGCACCCGATCCGTGACCAAGGCCGAAATGCCCGGCGGGAATCGACACCGGTGCCGACGTAAAGACCGCCCCCGGCCACGATCCCGCCAGTCGCGGATTAAGCGTCGCGGTGATACCTGCCCGCTTGTAGGTCGCGAGCTCGGCGCGGATGACGCGGCTGTCTTCTGCCGTTTCGGTCGGGTCGTAGCCCCCCGAGACATTGACCTCAATATCGGTGAAGCCGCGCTTGTCGAGATGCGCGCGGAGCTTACGCGTCGCCTCATCGCGGGTCTGGTTGGGCACAAGGCGACAATCAATCTTGGCAACCGCACGCGCAGGCAGCACGGTCTTGCCGCCAGGTCCGGTATAGCCCGCGACCAGCCCCTCGATATTCACCGTTGGCTGCGACGCCAACCGTTCAAGCGCAGCCTGAAATGGCAAGTCGTCGATCCACGTCGAGACACCGAATGATTTCTTCATGTCGGCTTCGTTCGACTTCTTCGTATTCTCGGCGATCAGGGCTTTCTCGCGGATACTCAGCGGACGGACATTCTCGAACCAACCGTCAATCGTCGGGGTATTACCATCGGCACTGACAAGGGTCTGGAGCGCCTGTACCAGCCGCCAGCTGGGGGAATCGATCATCGCCTTATAGCTCGAATGAACATCCTTGGCCGGACCCCTGCCCCATTTCGACCCGCTCGCGATCAGTTCGAGTTCGATAATCCCCTTCGACCCCAGGTTGACATCGACATTGCCCTGCCGGTCCTGCCAGCTCGCCGGAATGATGATGCCTTCGCATTTTTTGAGCGCCGCCAGAATGGCCGGTTTGGTCGCCATTTCCTTGAAATTGGGTGAGCCAATCTCCTCTTCGCCCTCGGCAATTAGGACCAGATTGACTGGCAGTTTCACCCCTGCGGCGCGGAAGGCGTGGAGCGCAGCAAGAAAAGTCGCCTGCGGCCCTTTCTGGTTGACCGCGCCGCGCCCGACGATGGCCTTGCCCCAACCCGCTTTGTCGACGATCCGCGCCTCCAGCGGTGGCGACGACCATTCGGCGGGGTCGTATTGTTTCACGTCGTACATGAAATAAATGCCCATCGTCCGCTTCGCCCCTGCATCGAGCGTCGCGAACACGCCGGGATGACCAGAGGTCTGAACGACCTCAGCCTTCTGGAATCCCGCTTCGCGGGCAAGCGCCACCATATATTCGGCACCCTTTTGCATATTCAGGTTTTCGGCGGCGATAGAGGGAAAAGCGATCCATTCCTGAATGCGTTTGATCGCGGCAGGGTTGGCGGCCTCGATGGCCTTCATAAGCTTGGCGGTGTGGTCGGACTGCGCGAGGGCGGCGCATGGGGCAGCGAGGAGACCTGCGCCGATAATGCCTTGGGCTAGAAGATCTCTGCGATTCGTCGTCATCACAACCTCCTTTTGGTCTGGTTCGCCAAGTCCCGAGTCGTCCCGCGAAATTGCCGCTTTTGCGTTGGTTAGCTTCTCTTGCTTCCCTAGGTTAGGTGCCGTTTTGGGATTATTACTTTTTATCAGAGAAAGAATTATCCTAGATGGAACATATCATGAACACAAACATCTGTCAAGAAAAGAGGTGACCCGGCAAAGCCGTGTCGTCGGTCGCTGCTGCGCTGCGCCGTCCGCGCTTGCGCGAGGGCGATTTAGCGCCGCTAAATCGTGCCCGCGCTGCGCCTAGTGCGCCAGCGACTTGTTGATATCCTCCACCATCTTCTTCGCGTCCGCCAGCAGCATCATCGTCTGGTCCATGTAGAACACGTCATTGTCGACGCCTGCATAGCCCACGCCGCCCATCGACCGTTTAATGAAGAACACCGACTTCGCCTTGTCCACGTCGAAGACCGGCATCCCGTAGATCGGCGAGGCTTTGTCGGTCTTCGCCGCCGGGTTCACCACGTCATTCGCGCCGATGATGAAAGCGACATCGGCCTGCGCGAATTCGCTATTGATGTCCTCCAGCTCGAACACCTCGTCATAGGGGACGTTCGCCTCGGCAAGCAGCACGTTCATATGGCCGGGCATACGCCCCGCAACGGGGTGAATGGCGTATTTGACGGTAACGCCTTCCTTCTTCAGCAGGTCGCCCATTTCGCGGAGCACATGCTGCGCCTGTGCGACCGCCATGCCGTAGCCGGGGACGATGATAACGCTGTCGGCCTGTTTCATCATGTATGCCGCGTCTTCGGCACTGCCGCGCTTCCACGGGCGCTGTTCTTTCGCCTCGCCGCCCGCACCACCGCCGCTATCGCCGCCGAAGCCGCCCGCGATGACGCTGATGAAGCTGCGGTTCATAGCCTTGCACATGATGTAGCTTAGGATAGCGCCCGAACTGCCAACCAGCGCGCCGGTGATGACCATCGCGGTGTTGTGCAAGGTGAAACCCATCGCCGCCGCCGCCCAGCCCGAATAGCTGTTAAGCATCGACACCACGACCGGCATGTCCGCGCCGCCAATGGGCACGATCAACAGGAATCCGATCAGGAAGGACAGGATCACGATCGCCCAGAACAGCTCGGGCGTGCCGAGGCCGAAGATCGCGACCAGCACGATAATCGCGGCGAGCGTGCCGAGGTTGAGGATGTGGCGCAGCGGCAGGATGATCGGCTTGCCGCTCATATTGCCATTGAGTTTCAGGAACGCGATTACCGACCCGCTGAACGTGATCGCGCCGATGGCGACACCGAGGCCGAGCTCGATCCGGCTCGCCTTGGCGATGTCGAGACCGTCGGGCTGCATGATGCCAAATGCTGTCGGGTTGAGATACGCCGCAATGCCGACGAGCACCGCCGCAAGCCCCACGAGCGAGTGGAACGCCGCGACCAACTGCGGCATGTCCGTCATCTTGATCCGGCGCGCGGTGACGATGCCGATGACGGCACCGATGGCGATGGCGGCGAGAATTTGAGCACCACTAGCATAGTCGATGTTCAATAGGCCGGAACTTGCGTCGCTAGGCACAGAGTCCCCGTCCAGGCCAACGCCTCCGCGCAGCACGGGAACATGCGTGACTAACGTCGTGGCGACCGCAATCGCCATGCCGATCATGCCGAAGCGATTACCGCGCTGGGACGTCGAGGGCGAAGAGAGACCTCGCAGTGCGAGGATGAACAGGACGCCCGAAATCAGATAGGCGATGGAAACCCACGCAGGGACCGCGACATGCTCCACCTTAGCGGTCCTTCTTCTTGTACATCGCAAGCATCCGCGATGTGACCGCAAAGCCGCCGAAGATGTTGATGCTCGCCATCACCACCGCGAGCAACCCCAGCCACTTCGCCCCCGGCGCACCCCCCGCCGCCGCCGCGACCAGCGCGCCGACGATAATGACGCTGGAAATCGCATTGGTGACCGCCATCAACGGCGTGTGCAGCGCGGGCGTGACCGACCACACGACATAATAGCCGACGAAACAGGCCATCACGAAGATGGAAAGGATGCTGATGAAGTCCATTCTTCAGTCTTTCGGTAAGATTAAGCCGCGCTCGGCGGAGAGGGCTACAATTGAG
>JANNCK010000037.1:0-8814 GCA_031386545.1 Sphingomonadales bacterium | reverse complement strand
GCCCTGCGAAATTCTGGTGCCAGCCGGCATAGGTGGTGAACAGCATCATCCGCGCGCCAAAGCGGTTGGCCTGTACCTGTTCGTCGAGCAGGCGGCGCAGGATCGCTTTGTTGGTTTGTGCCGCAGCATCGAGCCCCGCATCGGGAATGGCATCGAGCCGCGCAACGAACGCGGTCGCTTCGCGTGCCTGCCGGTCCGCCGCAGCCAGCGAATTATCATCCAGCTTGCCGTCGCCACGCCGCTCGCCCAGCGTCGATGCCGACACCGGATTATTGCCCAGCCACCACTGCCAATGGGCATCGATGACGGTTTTGAGATCGGTTGCTGGCGAGGCGAGCGCGGGAGCGGCGAGCGACAGCGCGAGGACGGCGGCGGTAAGGCGAAATCTCATCGTTGCGACTTCCCTGAGCTTGTCGATGGGACTTCCTTTTCCACCGGGACGGCCCAAAAGGGAAGAAGGGGGCTTCGACAAGCTCAGCCAAGTCGGGAGAATCTGGGATGGCGAGTATCGTCGATTTGAAGCCGCGCGCGCCATACACAAAATCGCTTGCGCCCGACACGTTTGAGCGGGTGTTGTCGGCGGGGGCGATTGTGCTGCTCGGCTGCGTCGTGGTGGCGGTGCTCAAGGGCCGTGGACAATGGGGCGACGTCCCCGTCCTCGTCTGGCCGCACCTGCTGACGATCACGGTTGCGGTCGCGCTGACCCCGGTCATGCTGTTGCGCCCGCGCGGCACCCGAGGCCACCGCCAGCTCGGCTGGATCTGGGTGACGGCGATGTTTTCGACCGCGTTGCTCAGCCTGTTCGTCCGCAGTGCGAATCAGGGCGGGTTCAGCTTCATCCATATCCTGTCGGTGTGGACGCTGATTCAGGTGCCGATCATCGTGTGGGGCGCGCGCACGCACAAGATACGCCTGCACCGCAGTTCGGTGCGTGGCATGGTAACGGGAGCCCTGCTGATCGCCGGATTTTTCACCTTTCCGTTCAACCGGATGCTCGGGCAGTGGCTGTTTGGCTGAGCGCGGCGGCACCGCCTGATGATCGATCCGGCGACACCAATATTGGTCGGCGTCGGTCAGGTTGTTGACCGCTGGACCGGTCACGATGCCAGTGACGCGCCCAGCCCGATCAACCTGACACAGCGTGCCGCAGTGGCGGCGCTTGACGATACCGGCGCGGCGGCGGCAGTGGCCGCTGTCATCGACCGGATGGTGGTCGTTCGCACCATGGCGGATTCACTGTCGATGGGAGGCGGCCCGTTCGGTCGCTGCGCCAATCCGCCCGCGACGCTGGCCGCGATGCTCGGCATCAAAGCGAAGACGCAGGTTTATTCGGTTACGGGCGGCGACCAGCCTCAGGCGTTGGTTGCCGAAGCCGCCGAGGCGGTCTTTGCGGGCACGGCCAACGCTGTCCTGATCGCGGGCGGCGAGGCGACGGCGGCGCTCAAAATGGCCCTGAAGCGCGGACTGGCGCTCGACTGGTCGGCCAGCACCCAAGGCGATTTCGAGGATCGCGGTCTCGGCATTCCGTTGCTGACGCCGTATGAAACCGCGAACGGCCTGGGGCTGCCGACAACGACCTATCCGGCATTCGAACACGCCCTGCGCGCGCGGCTGGGCCTGAGCCGAGACGACTACCGCGCCCTTATCGCCGACCTTCTCGCCGGGTTCTCGCAGGTCGCGGCCACCAACTGCTTCGCCCAATTCCCCGAAGCGCGAACCGCCGCATTCCTGTCAACCGAAAGCGCGGAGAATTATGCCGTCGCCGATCCGTATCTGAAATGGCATGTGGCGCAGGACGCCGTGAATCAGGGCGCGGCGGTAATCGTCACCACGACCGGACGCGCGGCGGCAATGGGCATTGATCCGGCGAAGTGGGTATATCTGCATGGCTATGCCGACGCGACCGACGCGCCCGTGCTTCAGCGCCCCGACCTGTCGCGGTCGCGGGCGATGGAGAGTAGCATTGCCGGCGCGCTCAAATCTGCGGGCAAGGCAGCGCGCGATATGGCGCACATCGATCTCTACAGTTGTTTCCCGTGCGCGGTCCTGCTGGCTGCCGAAGCACTCGGGATCGGCCCGGAGTCGCAGCCGTTGATGGTGACTGCATTGACGGTGACTGGCGGGCTGCCGTTCTTTGGCGGGGCGGGTAATAATTACACGCTGCACGCCATTGCGACGATGGTCGAACGGTTGCGGGCGGACCCCGCGGGATTCGGGCTGGTCGTCGCAACCGGCGGGTTCCTGACCAAGCAAGCGGCAGGCGTCTATTCGGCGACACCGCCCGCGCAATGGGCTCCGGTGTCGAGCGCCGCGCTTCAGCACAGGCTCAACGCCAGCGACCTTGCCCCGCCACTGGCTGCCGACGCACTTGGAGTGGTCGAGAGCTACACGGTGACCATGGCAAAAGGGCAGCCGACGGGCGGCTATGTGATCGCAATGACAGCAAAGGGACGCATCCTCGGGCGGGTGCGGTCCAGCGATGCCGCTCTGCTCGACATGCTGCGAGCCACCGACCCCATCGGGCGCACGGTCGTCATCTGCCACATCGACGGGCGTAATGTGGTCGACGGCTTTACTGCGGACGCCGCCATAACCCCTCGCGGCTGACCGGTTTGGGGCGATTGACCAGCGCCTGACCAAAAGCACGGGCAACCCATGCCGCCTTTTCACCCTTGGTCGTCATGACGCGGTGGTCCCACGCGGCATGATCGAGCGCGTCGACCTTGCGGGCAATGTCGCCGTAGATCCCGGCTGCGGCCAGCACGGCCCAGCGCGCGCGAAAGGGCAAGCGCGCCGCGCCGACCCGGGCCGACGCCTCATACTCGCCGACCATGTTCGCCAGCCACCACGCCATATCGGCAAGGCGACTGCGGAAATGCGGGCGCATATGCTCGCCGGGCTGCATATCGGCCTCGACCAGCCAATCGACCGGCAGGTAACAGCGCCCGACCGCGTCATCCTCGCTGATGTCGCGGGCGATATTGGCAAGCTGGAACGCGAGGCCCAGGTCACAGGCGCGATCAAGCGTTTCGGTATCGTCAGGCGACACGCCCATGACCACCGCCATCATGCAGCCGACGACGCCCGCGACATGATAGCAATAGCGGAGCAGATCATCCTCGGTACGCGGCTGCCAGTCCTCGGCATCGAGCGCGAATCCGGCGATATGGTCATCGATGAAGCGGCGCGGGATGCCACATTCTTTCGCAACCAGCCCGAGCGCGTCGAAGGCCGCATCGCCGGTCGTTTGTCCGTCAAGCGCGGCATCGGTCAGGCGACGGATTGTGTCCAGCCGCGCCATCGGATCGACCACAATCTGGCGTTCGCCGCCATGGTCCTGCCCGTCGGCAAGATCGTCGCAGCGGCGGCACCAGCTGTAGAGCAGCCACGCACGTTCGCGGGTGGTCTTGTCGAAGAGTTTGCTGGCCAGCGCGAAGGATTTTGAGCCGCGCGCGATTGATTCAGCCGCCGCCGCGACAATGACGGCGCGGTCGGTCACAGCTGCGCCGCGGTCATCTTGAAGATCGTCTCGTGCGGCTGGTAGGCGGCCATCCGGTCAATCAGCGTGTCCAGATCGCTGTCGGCGATCATGATCCCGGCGTGCTGCAGTCGGATGAAGCCGACGTCAATCATATGCGCGTTGAACGCGATCAACCCGTCGTAAAAGCCCGCGATGTTGAGCACCCCGACGGGTTTTTCGTGATAACCCAGCTGGGCCCAGCTGATCGCTTCCCAGAGTTCGTCCATCGTCCCGACCCCGCCGGGCAGCGTGACAAAACCGTCAGACAAATCGGTAAACAGCGCCTTGCGCTCGTGCATCCCCGACACCACGCGCAACTCGGTGCAGCCGCGGTGCGCGACTTCGGCATCGACCAGCGCCTGCGGGATGATGCCAATGACTTCGCCGCCCGCCGCCAGCGCCGCATCGGCGACCGCGCCCATCAGCCCGAGCCGTCCGCCGCCATAAACAACCCCGATCCCGCGCGTTGCCAGCGCATGGCCGACCGCGCGCGCGGCCTCGATATAGACGGGGTCAGCGGGCTTCGCCGAGCCGCAGTAAACGGCAAGACGCTTCATCTGCCGAGCCTTGTGCGGAAGAACTTTACGACCGCGTCATTGAAGCCGACATGAAAGGCACGGCGGTCGAAACCTGCGTTGCTGGTGCAGATCATCGGCGCTGCCTTCACCAATATGTCGGAGCACGGCGCAAGGAAATCGAAATGGCCAGCCATGGGCACCGGCCGGAAGTCGGGTTTGCGCGGCAGGGCGGCGCGCACCGCATCGGCATAATGCGGCGCGGGCAGCAACCGGTCATCATCGGCGCGCCAGAGCTGAACCGGCAGCCGAACCGCCGATAGCCCGGCATTGAAAGTGTAGCCGAGTGCCGGTGCCGCCACGACGAGCGCCTTGACCCGGGGGTCGTCAACGAAAACTGTCTGCATGGGTGCGCTTGACGTCTGACTTGCCAGCATCTGGCATTCGAAAGCTACCGTCTGCGTGACGCAATGCTTGGCAATGCGCGACAAATCGGGCTTTCCCCCTGCCAGCGCCAACACCGAGAACCCGCCCGACGAATGGCCGAATGCGCCAATCCTTTTGGGGTCGAGAGCCGCGCGCTGATCCGATGTCGCCAGCATGAAATCGATCAACCGGCGCAGCTCGGCGGGACGGTTGCCGACGTCGGTGGCGCGCGACTGGTCGCGGTAATTATCGGCGGTATGCTCGATGGCGGCGACCACAAAGCCAGCATTGGCGAGCGCCCATGCAGTGTCGGAATGCCCCTCTTTCGAACCGCCGGTGCCGTGCGACACGATCACCAGCGGCAAACGGCGTCCCGTCACCGGGGCATTGGTGGCAACGGTTTGTTTGAACGGCCCGATGTTGCGTTCGGTCGCTGTATTTGTGGCTGGATACCAGATCGCGACAGGAATTGGTTTGCCAGCTGCAACCGGGATTGTCGTACTTTGGTACCCGACCGATGCATCTGCCGGCGTCGCCAAGGCCAGCAGCGCTACATAAGCAAACACAATAGCGCGCGCGGCCCTGACGGGGTCGGCGGGCGTCGCCGAGCCGCGGTAAACGGCAAGACGCTTCATGCCCGGCTCTGCCGCGCGCGCGCGAACAACACGCCGGCAAAAACCAGTTCGACGGCACCGACGACGAAAGGCACCGCATCAGCTTTCAGATACCCCAGCATACCGCCAGTACCGACGGCCATCAGTAGGCCCCCAAGCGCCCAGTAGAGCGAGACATCATACAGGGTGCGAAAAAGCATGTATCGCGCGCCGATCGCCAAGGCGACTGTTGCAAATACCAGTGTCGGCGCGACCTCAATCAAGCGATAGGCGATCAGCAAGCCGACGAAAAGAATGGCGATAGATTCGAGGGCCATTCGCTCAAGATCGTTGGCACCAACAGGCTTTTTTGCTCCGAGCAGCCGCGAAATCACGACGGCGAGCGGCTGAATGAGCATCCCGCCGAAGAACAACGCGCCGAAACCCGGCACAGTGCCCCATTGCCAGAGCACAATGCCCGCGACGACCCAGACTATGCCTGAGACCGCAACACCCGGCGCGCCGCCAACATACGCATCGCGCACGCTTTGCTGAAGCACCAAGAGCGGCGTATCTCGACCAGTCACCTCATATCTTCCAGCATTAGCGCCGCCGTCGCCTTGGCGCTGCCGACAACGCCTGGAATGCCCGCGCCCGGATGCGTGCCCGCACCGACGAAATACAGATTCGGGATCGCGTCATCGCGGTTGTGGACGCGGAACCATGCGCTTTGGGTCAGGATCGGCTCAAGTGAGAAGGCGCTGCCCAAATGCGCGTTCAGGTCGCGGCCGAAATCGGTCGGGGCATAGTAGAACTCGGTCACAATCCGGCTGCGGATGTCGGGAACAAACCGTTTCTCGATTTCGTCGAGAATGCGTTCTTTCAGTGTTTCGCCGACATGTCCGTCCCAATCGGCAGGGAACTGGCCCATGTGCGGCACGGGGCATAGCACATAGAACGTCGAGCAGCCTTCGGGCGCAAGGCTCGGGTCAGTTACGGTCGGATGGTGCAGATACAGCGAGAAATCCTCGCTCAGGACGCCGTGCTTGTAGATGTCTTTGAGCAAGCCCGCATAACGCGGCCCCATCATAATGACATGATGTGGGATACCCGGCCACGCGCCCTTCAGCCCGAAATGAACGACGAACAGCGACGGCGAATAGCGCTTTTTGAGTAGCGATTTCGTCGCGCGTTGTGCCCGGTTCGAGGTCTTCATCAGGTCGCGATAGGTATGGACGACATCGGCGTTAGAGGCGACCGCGTCGGTTGCGATCTCGAAGCCGCTTAGCGTTCGCACGCCCACGACCTTGTCACCCTGCGTCTGAATCTCCTCGACACCGTCGTCCAGACGGACGACGCCGCCCAGCCTTTCGAAATGAGTCACCATTCCGGCGATCAGCGCCTGCGTGCCGCCCTTGGCGAACCAGACGCCACCGACCTTTTCGAGCTTGTGAATGAGCGCGTAAATGCTGCTCGTTTCCATCGGATTTCCGCCGACAAGCAGCGTGTGGAAGCTGAGCACTTCGCGCAGCTTTTCGTTTTTCACGAATTTGGACACGAGCGAATAAACCGATTGCCATGCCTGAGCCTTGATCAAGGCTGGGCTGGCCGCGATCATCGATTTGAAATCGAGGAAAGCAACGGTGCCGAGCTTTTTATAGCCCTCCTCATATACATAAGACGAATATTCGAGGAAACGCTCATACCCGGCCACGTCTTCGGGATCGAGTTTGGCGATTTCCGCGCGTAGCTCGTCTTCGCGGTTCGAATAATCGAAATTGGTCCCGTCTGGCCAATTGATCCGGTAGAATGGGAACACCGGGAGCAAGGTCACGTCGTCCGACATCTTGTGTCCCGACAACGCCCAAAGCTGTTCGAGACAATCGGGATCGGTGATGACCGTGGGTCCGGCATCGAAGGTGAAGCCGTCTTTTACCCAGTGATAGGCGCGGCCACCCGGTTTATCGCGCGATTCGATAATCGTAGTTTCGATACCAGCCGATTGCAGCCGGATTGCCAGTGCGAGGCCGCCAAAACCGGCCCCGATTACCACCGCGCGCTTCAACTCATGTCTCCTGAAAAACTTTCAACGCGCGGCCAATAGGGACTGGCGGCTTCCCCGCCAAGATGCGCATTTTATCAAATAGGGTCGATTTGCCCGCATAAAAGCGTTCGATGAGCCGCGGTCGCAGCCGGTAGAACCGCTGATAGATGATAAACCGGTCGAGCGGATCAGCGGCGCGGAACGCCATGCGATTGAGAAGACGGTAAAATCCGCCCGTCCGCCATTCGGCGGCGGCCATGGCGTGAAGCTCGCGCACCAGCACCTCCCCCGACAAGTCGCGCATTGAAACTATTTTTGCAGCGGTCCTGACCGCGAGTGGCAGCGAGTAGCCGGTTGCGGCCTGAAACATGCCGGCGCGCATACCAACCTTGGCCGCGTCACCGCCCGACGCCCAATAACCCTCGAAATCACCGCCCATCGTGACTGGCAGCGCACCGCTCTCTTCACTCAGGATCGCCGTCACCTGCCAGCCCGACGCTGCGGCATAATCGGCGATTCGTGCGGCGAGCACATCGCGGTCGATAACCGCGCCATCACTGTAATAGGTGTCCTCGATAAACAGCCGGTCAGGGCCAAACGGCAGGACATAGACGAAGCGGTAGCCGTCCTCCTGGCGCACGCTGGCATCCATGATGATCGGTGCGGTCAAGCCGTGCGGGGCGGCCAGTTGCAGTTCTTGTCCCAGAAATTTCTGCCAGCCGACATCGAGAAAGCGCCCGTCAGCAGCCCCGCGCGCATCGATTACGCCCGTCGCAGCGATGTTGACCTGAGTATCGAGTGCCACGCGGGTCGGCGAGAGGTCGATGGCCCCGGCCTTTACCGGCCATGAGGCGGGCAGTTTCTCGCGGAGACGTGCGTCGAAATTTTCCGACCGGATCGAACTATAGCCCGTGTCGAACCGGCGGCGGTGCGCCGGAAAGCGAACCTCATACCCGTCCCACGCATGATCGATGAACGGTTCGACAATCCAGCGATCCTCGGGCGCAATGTCAGCCGAGAAGAACGACCAGACGTGATTGCCGCCAAAATGGGTTTGCGGTTCGATCAGGCGGACGTCGAGTTCGGGGCGTTTGACCGAAAGGGCATAGGCAATCAGGCCACCGGCCAACCCGCCGCCGACAATTGCCAAGTCGCAGGTGAGCGCACGGTTCATCACAGATGGCCCTAAACGCTGACAACGTCAGGGGAAAGCGGTTTGGCAAACTTGCTCAGAACACGCCGGGCACTTCGCGCTGCGCCGGGGTCGGCGCGGACGGGGTAAGCAGTTCGAGCGGAACAGAGCTCACGCTCCGCGATGCCTGCGATGTCTGGCCGGTTGACGAAATTGCGGTGCAGCTGCGCCCCTGAAGGAAGTCGAGCGCCGCGCGGGTGCTGGCCTCCTGGGCATTGCCAAGCGGACGGGTGAAATCGTCAGTCGCGCGGCAAGTGACGGGCACCGTGCTTGCCAGCCCGTTGAAGTAATTGTCGGAATTCGCCGAGTTGCGGGTCGAGAACGCCACGACCCGCAGCCGGTCGTCACACTGGCTGCGGTCGAGCGCGATCTGGCCAACGGGTTTGCCGAACGTATTTGTCCCGATCAGCGCCATATTGGTGCCCAGATACGGAATGAACGAATTGATGACGAGTTCGCTGGCCGACGCGGTCGATCCAGTGCCAATGAAAGCGACCTTAACCGGTGAGACTGATTGCGAACCC
>JANNCK010000029.1:0-7398 GCA_031386545.1 Sphingomonadales bacterium | reverse complement strand
GGCGGCATCCGGTGCGAAAAATCGACTGCCTTCCTCAAGGCCGAAGGGCTGGATGAAGTCTATCATCTGCAAGGCGGCATATTGAAGTATCTGGAGACAGTCCCCGCCGAAGACAGCTGTTGGGAAGGCGAGTGTTTCGTGTTCGACCAGCGCGTCACAGTCAGGCACGGACTGACGCCGGGCACCTATGAACTCTGTCATGCGTGTCGCCGCCCAATCAGCGCGGTCGGGCATTTGTCGCCGCATTATGTCGCCGGGGTCAGTTGCGCGGCCTGTTATCCGGAGCGCACCGAAGCCCAGCGCGCCAGCTATGCCGAACGCCACCGGCAAGAGTGGCTCGCCGAAGATCGTGGCGAAGCGCATGTCGGTGCAGTGCGGCCCCTGCACCGTGCCGGGTAGCACGGCGGCCCGGCCAATCCTCTACAGTTTCCGGCGCTGCCCCTATGCGATGCGTGCGCGCCTTGCGTTGCTGGTTAGCGGCACTGAATGTGAACTTCGCGAAGTGAAGCTGTCCGCCAAGCCCGCCGAAATGATTATGGCTTCACCCAAGGGCACAGTGCCGGTGCTGGTCTTGTCCGATGGCGGCGTGATCGACGAGAGCTTGGAGATCATGCGCTGGGCGCTTGGTCGGCATGACCCGGTCCAATGGCTGAACCGCGAGGACGTGGCGTTGATTGCGGCCAATGACGGGCCGTTCAAACATCATCTCGACCGCTATAAATATGCCAACCGCCACGCCTCCGATCCGGCCAAACACCGCGCGGCGGGAATGGAACAGTTGCAACGGCTCGACGTCAGGCTGGCGGCCCACGCACAATTATGCGGCACGGCGATGAGCTTTACCGACGCCGCGCTCATGCCCTTCATACGGCAATTTGCGGAAGCAGACCGGCATTGGTTCGACGCCCAGCCGTTACCGCATGTGCAACGCTGGCTGGAGAGCCAACTCGCCTCGCCGTTGTTTCAGGCCATCATGGTCCCGTTCACGCCGTGGATACAGGGCGATACACCGGTCCTGTTCGGTACCCCCTTTGACCCGTGTCAGAGCAGGGGTGAACGCGCGCCTTGCGCTTTTGCCTGCGTCGCCAAGGTGTAGCGGATAATCAGAGCGACTCCGACAAGGCTCGGCACTGCCCAAACCAGCGGGTTGAAGACATAATCGGGTATGTGGCTGCCTCGGCTGGAACGCCTTTTCGCCCTTACCCAGCGGTGGATTTTCCGGTCCCGCGTTCCCCGAACACCATGACGTCTCCGATCTTGGGATCGACCGCCGCAATCAGCAGCGCAAGCTTCATTTCGTCCTAGCCGACGATCGCCGAAAATGGAAAAGCCACCCGCATTGCGGTTATGTTTAACACGCACTGGACTGTCGGCAGGTCAGCGTATTGCGACAGTCTTGCAAAAAAATGCGGGAGGCGTAGCTTTTGCGAACGTGAGACGAGGAGAGCGACAATGTCGACGACCCTTTCGACGCCTGACAAAGCAACCGCTGTCGGCATACGCCGCATTACCGCCGCCGATCTCGACTGGTCGCTGCGCGAAGGCTGGCGCGATTTTCAGGCGAAACGTGGCGATCTGATTTTTGTCGCGCTGCTTTATCCGGCCATCGGCCTGATCGCCGCCGCGTTCGCGCTCAATGATGCAGCATTGCCGCTGGTCTTCCCGTTTGCGGCAGGTCTGTCGATCTTTGGCCCCGCCGCGGCGTCGGGCTTTTACGAACTGGCGCGACGGCGCGAGGCCGGACTCGAATCGAGCTGGCGGCATTTCTTTGACCCGATGCGCGGCAAACAGGGCTCGACAATTCTGATGCTCACCATCGGTCTTGCGGTCCTGTTCCTGCTGTGGATGGGGACTGCCTATGCAATCTACGCCGTGACCATGGGGCCGGACTTTCCAACCGGTATCGGGAATTTCGCCCGGCGTGTGCTGACCACGCCACAGGGGTGGACGCTGATTATCCTCGGTAATCTGGCGGGAGCGGTGTTTGCGGTCATCACGCTGATGACGACACTTGTGTCCTTCCCGATGGCAGTCGACCGTGATGTCGACCCCGGCCTTGCGGTCGAGACATCGTTGCGCGCGGTGTCTGCCAATCCGGGCGCTGTCGCGGGCTGGGGTTTGCGCGTCGGCGTGTTGCTCGTGCTTGGCGCGCTGCCTGCGTTTATCGGGCTAGCTATTGTGCTGCCCGTGCTCGGCTATGCGACGTGGCACCTCTACACCCGCATGGTCGAACGCCCGTGACGCCTGCAAGTTAAAACTGTGAACGGTTCTCGGCGACGAGTTCATCGAGAAATTCGATAACCGCACGGACACGAGGCAAGCGTTGCTGGTCGGCGTGCAGGATAAGCCAGTAGCTGCGAATTACCTCGATCTGGTCAGGTAGCAGCCGCACCAGCCGCGCGTCGGTTTCCGCAGTAAAGACGTGGAGCACGCCAAGGCCCAACCCTGCCGCAACCGCTGCCTGTTGCGCCGAAATCGAACTCGACCGAAATACGGTACGCGCCGTCGGGGCAATTTGTTCGAGATAGCGCAGATCGGGCAAGTCGATCAGTTCATCGACATAACCGACGAAGGGATGCACCCCCAACATCGCAAGGTCGACTGCCGCCCCAAGTCCCGCCAGATAGCCGCGCGACGCATAGAGGCCGAGCCGGTAATCGACCAAGCGCCGCGCGACGAGACGACCACCGGGCGGTGGCCGCAGCGCAATCGCAACATCGGCCTCGCGCTTTGACAGGCTGACGGCGCGAGATTCGGGCGCGAGTTCGATTTGTAGCCGGGGATGGCGCTCATGCAACCGGTGGACAGCAGGGGCAACAAAACTGGTGCCGAACGCCTCGGGCGTTGCCAACCGCACGGTGCCGCTGACCGATGGGTCCGCTTCGGCAATTCGGGTGGTCGCGGCAATTACATCACGTTCGATGTTCTCAGCATGGCTTAGCAGCGCGAGGCCGGCCGAGGTTGGCTCGACCCCGCGCGGAGAGCGATCAAACAAGCGGGCACCGACGGCGGCCTCGAGTACAGAGAGGCGGCGGGCAGCGGTGGTGTGGTCGATCCCGAGTTTTCGAGCCGCACCGAGCAAGCTGCGGTCGCGCATGACAGCGAGGAAGATGCGAAGGTTATCCCAGTCAAGCATATGTATTTATGCACAACCAATGCGCGCTAGTGTCAATAGCCATGCACAGGTCATTGCGCTAAATACGCCTCATAATGAGGAGTCCAACATGCGCCAGATCACCCACTTCATCGGCGGAAAATCCGCCTCGATTTCGTCTGCAACCAAGGGCGATGTCTTTGACCCCTGCACCGGTCAGGTCCAGGCGCAAGTCGAACTCGGCACTGCCGCCACCGTCGATGCCGCCGTCGCCAACGCCCTCGCCGCACAGCCTGACTGGGCCGCAACCAACCCGCAGCGCCGCGCCCGCGTCATGTTCGCGTGGAAGGCATTGATCGAAGCAAATATGGAGGAGCTCGCCCATCTGCTTTCGTCCGAACACGGCAAGGTGGTCGCCGATTCAAAAGGCGACATCCAGCGCGGGCTTGAGGTCGTCGAATTCGCCTGCGGCATTCCGCATTTGCTGAAGGGCGAGTACAGCCAAGGCGCAGGCCCCGGCATCGACGTCTATTCGATGCGCCAGCCGCTCGGCATCGCGGCAGGCATTACCCCGTTCAACTTCCCTGCGATGATCCCGCTATGGATGAGCGCGATGGCGATTGCGTGCGGCAACGCGTTCCTGCTCAAGCCCAGCGAGCGCGATCCCTCCGTCCCTGTCCGCCTTGCCGAACTCGCCCTCGAAGCGGGGCTGCCTGCGGGCATCCTCAATGTCGTCCACGGTGACAAGACCGTCGTCGATGCGATCCTCGACAACACGCACATCAAGGCGGTCAGCTTTGTCGGGTCGTCTGACATCGCGCAATATGTCTATCAACGTGGGGCCGGCAACGGCAAGCGAATGCAGTGCATGGGCGGCGCGAAGAACCACGGCATTATCATGCCCGATGCCGACCTCGACCAAGCCGTCGCCGACATCGTCGGTGCCGCTTACGGGTCGGCCGGCGAACGCTGTATGGCGCTGCCCGTTGTTGTCCCCGTCGGCGAGGCGACCGCAACCGAATTCCGCAAGCGCCTGCTCGTCGAAATTGGCAAGTTACGCGTCGGCGTCTCGACCGATCCGGACGCCCATTACGGCCCGGTCGTCGGCGCGGCGCACAAGGCGCGTGTCGAAAACTATATCCAGATGGCGGTCGATGAGGGGGCCGAGCTTGTCCTCGATGGACGTGGCTTCACCTTACAGGGATATGAGGGCGGCTTCTTCCTCGCTCCCACCCTACTCGACCATGTTACGCCAGACATGCAGAGCTACAGGGAAGAAATCTTCGGACCTGTCCTGCAAATCATGCGCGCCGAAACGCTAGAAGAGGCGCTCCAGCACCCGACAAAGCACCAATATGGCAACGGCGTCGCGATCTTTACCCGCAACGGCCAGGCAGCGCGCGAATTCGCCGCACAGGTCGAGGTCGGTATGGTTGGTATCAACGTGCCGATCCCCGTCCCTGTCGCCTATCACAGCTTTGGCGGGTGGAAGCGGTCAGGCTTTGGCGACCTGAACCAGTACGGCATGGACGGCGTGCGATTTTACACACGGACCAAAACCGTTACCCAACGCTGGCCGACCGGCGGCGAAGTGCAGGACCAGAGCTTCATTATCCCGACGATGGGGTAGCAATAGTTGCCGACAGTCGGGTGTTATTTCCAGCCCGCTGCACGCGCCCGCGTCTCCGCTGCTTCGTCCAAGGGTTCACCCGCCATCATGTCCTGCGCTGCAGCGAGCAGAGGGGCTTCGCCCGAAGCCGCCTGCCGGTACGCGGCATCGCGGCGTGCGCCCGAAGCCCGGGTTTGGCGAAGCTCCCAAATCGCGCCGCTTCGACAGGCAATCCCGTCAACCGCGGAAGCGGCAAAGACGCGGCAATAGCCGCCACCCGCCGCGCGGAAACTGACCAGAACGCGGGTGTCACCCGATGTCGAGGCGAGTTGTGTATCGAGCGCGCGGGCGAGGTCACCAGATGCCACTAAGCTACTCCCGGAGGACGACACCGGACCGTTCGGCCCCTGCCACTGCGTTCCCAATGCCACACCCACAACCAGCGACGCCGCCACCGCAAGGCCGCTGAGCCAACGACGCGGTTGCGGTGCAGACAGTGCGCGCGGCGCAATGGCAACGACATTGGTTTCGAGCATCGCTGCGAGGTGGTCGGGAACCGCTGCCTCCAAAACAGGGGCAAATGCCGCACCCAGCCGCAGGCGAAGCGCCCGGTGCGCCGCCACAGTCTCCGCCAAGGCCGGATCAGCCGCAATCGCGCGCTCCACCCGCTTCACCGCCAGCGGATCGAGTTCGCCATCGGCATAAGCCATCAGCATGTCGTGATCGGGGGTCGGTCCAGTGGGTGTCACGCCGCTTCTCCCAATAGTGACATTAGCGCCTGTCGCCCGCGCCCCAACCGCGAGGTCAGCGTACCCATCGGAATATCGAGAACGGCAGCGGCATCTTTATAGGCCATGCCCTCGACCAGAACGAGCGCCACCGCCTCGCGTTGTTCATCTGGCAGCGTGTTCATTGCTGCGGCAATTTCACCGAGCACGACACCGGCCTCGACAGTTGCGGCGGTGTCACCGGCAACAGCCGCGCCCGCCGCTTCGCCAACAAAGGTTTCGGCGGCGCGGGCGCGGGCGCGGATAGTATCAATCCAGCTATTGCGCATAATCCGGTACATCCAACTATCCATCCGCGTTCCCGGCTCCCATTGAGCGCGGGCATTGAGAGCCTTTTCAAGTGCGCGCTGACACAGATCGTCGGCATCAGCAGCATTGCGCGACAACGAGTGCGCGAAGCGGCGCAATCGCGGCAACACGGCTAGCAGCTCGGTCTCGAAGGGCGGCACGCGCGAAAATTGTCCTTGTTCGTGGATGAAACGGACGGGAGTGGGCGTTTCATCCATATCATGGCATATTTTATCCGATGAAAACCACCGGCATCCTGATCGCGGGGCTTGGCGCCCTGGTGGCGAGTGCGGCGATGGCACAGTTGCTGCCTTCGGTCCCAACCGTAGGAAGCGTGCTCCGCCCGGTCGATGGTTTGCTCGACCGCACAATGGCTACCGCCGCACAAACGGCACGCGACGTTGCCGATGCACGCCTATCGCGTATCGCAGCTCTGGTGCGCGCGAATCCGGGGCGGATTGCGCTTGACCCCGATGGTTTCCCGGCACGCGCGAGCGAAGTCGTTATGGGCGAACCCGACGCAGCAGTCCTGATGGCAGCTGCGGCCAGAGGCTTTGCCGTGATCGAGCGTGAGGAAACGCTGGGGATCAACTATGTGCGGCTGGCAGTGCCCAAGGGATTGCCACTGAAGTCGGCGATACGGCTGTTACTTAGACTTGGTGCCAAGGATGTGTCCGCCGACCAGCTTTACACGCAAAGCGGTACGGCGGGCGCGGTGTCTGCGCCACTATCGGGAAACGGTCTGCGTGTCGGCATGGTTGACGGCGGTGTGTCAGGATCGTCGCTGACACAGCGTGGCTTTGCTGTCGGCGCGCCTCGCGCCAGCATACACGGAACCGCCGTAGCTTCGTTGATTGCCGGATCAGGACGTATTCGTGGCGCAGCTCCCGGGGCGCAACTGATGGTCGCCGACGTTTATGGCAGCGATGCGGCGGGCGGCAACGCGACTGCTATCGTCAAGGCACTCGGCTGGTTGGTCGGCGAGCGAGTACCCGTGGTGACGATCAGCCTCGTCGGGCCGCCCAATTCGTTGCTCGGACGTGTCGTGGCGGCGGCGCAAGCGCGCGGCACGATCATCGTCGCCGCTGTCGGCAATGACGGGGCGGCATCACCGCCAAGTTATCCTGCCTCATACCCCGGCGTCATCGCCGTAACGGCCACCGATAGCCGCAAGCGTATCCTGATCGAAGCGGGGCGCGCGACCCACCTCGATTATGCCGCGCCGGGGGCGGATATGCTTGCAGCAGATATAACCGGCGGGGCCGCGGCGGTACGCGGCACGTCGTTTGCCGCCCCGTTAGTCGCGGGAACAATTGCACGCGCCTATCCGGTGCAAGACCCGTCCCGACGCGCCGCAGCCCTTGCCAGAGTGGACGCCGGGGCCGAACATCTTGGCCGACGCTACGGGCGTGGTCTTGTTTGTGGCACCTGTCGAACGCTTGCCAAATAATTTCGGCCAAATAATTTCGGCCAAATAATTTCCGATCAACCGGGATTAAACCGCCAGCGGCATCCGTTCTCTTCCTGTGAAAGCAATTTCAAGGAGAACGACGATGACTAGATTCCTGATCGGTGCTGCCGCGATCGCAATTGCGGCAGCCACGCCTCTAACCGCCCAG
>JANNCK010000429.1:0-6537 GCA_031386545.1 Sphingomonadales bacterium | reverse complement strand
TTCCTGCTGAAGGGCGGCGTGTTCACCCAGGACCAGATCGATGCCTATATCGAACTGAAATGGCCTGAAGTGCAGCGCTGGGAAATGGCCCCGTCGCCGGTAGAGTTCGACATGTACTACAGCGGCTGATGCCGTTTACTGAACGGCGTTTTCGTTCGGCTGACACCAGAAAATATGAATCGCCCGGACCTAACCGTCCGGGCGTTTTCATATCAACCAATCAAATCACCGGTATCTTGTAATGATGCCAGGCAAAAATCGCCGCCGCACCGCGATATGGTCGCCAGTTATCGGCAATCGCGCGCGCGGCTTTCTCGTTGGGGCGTTCGTCATGCCCCATAATCCGCCGCACTGATTCCTGTACCGCGAGGTCACCGGCCGGCCAGACGTCGCTGCGTCCTTCGGCAAACAGCAAATAAACCTCGGCTGACCAGCGCCCGATACCTTTGACACGGACAAGCAGCGCAATTGCCTCCTCATCGTCTTGTGGCAATGCCGTCAGATCGAGCGCGCCCGAGGCAACGAGTTCGGCGAGGCTGCGTGCATAACCGATTTTCTGGCGCGACAGGCCCGCGGCCCGCAGATCCTCGTCGGTGCGCGCCATGAGGGACCGGGGGTCGGCAATCGCTCCGACGGCTGCCTCGACCTTTTTCCACACCGCATCTGCGGCCTTGAAGCTGATCTGCTGGCCGACAATCGTCCGCAGCAAGGTCACATAGCCCCGCTCGCGCATCCGCGGTTCGGGATAGCCCGCCAATTCCAGCGCCGCCGCGAAACGCGGGTCGCGCGCGGCAAGCGCGTCGAGATGTTCGTGCAACTGGGTGGCGCTCAATCCCATATCAGTCGTCCTTGCCTTGGCGTCCTGTCCGCGACATAGGCGCTGCGAACCCGGTGGGACAGGAGTTATCGATGCCGAAGTTGATCGTCACGAAGCGCGATGGAGCGACCGTCGAACTTGAAGGCAAAGCGGGCCTGAGCGTGATGGAAGTCATCCGTGACCATGGCATCGACGAGTTGCTGGCGCTGTGTGGCGGATGCTGTTCGTGCGCGACCTGCCATGTCTATGTCGACCCGGCATTTGCGGGCTTGGTCGCCAAGATGACCGAGGATGAAAACGACCTGCTCGATTCGTCCGACCACCGCAACGAAACCTCGCGCCTGTCGTGCCAGGTGCCGTTCAGCGCAGCTCTTGATGGCCTCAAAATCACGATTGCCCAAGAAGACTAAGTCTTAAGACTGGACCTTCCGCGACAGGCTTATTTGAACCGCAAAACCGCTGTTGGCGGATCCTTGGTCAGCGGCGTCACGCGCCATGTGATCTGTCGACGTGCGCCAGTAATTTTTGCGCCGTCCTCGTTGTTCTGGCTCACGATCTCGGCATTGGTGTCGAGCGTAAAAACACCATCGAGATACTTTGCTGCGTCGGACGCGCCGCCGCCGCCCATGCCACCGATGCCACTGAGTCCGCCCATCGCGGCACCACCACTCTGGCTATTGGCAAAGCCCGGCGCACGCACGCGAACCGCACTGCCCCGCCGAACCTCGATCATCACAAACGGCAATACGGCCTGGGCGTCAGCATTGAACGGAAACAAAAAACTGTGGCTGAGTGTCCCCGACACCGCATAGTCGATCTCGAATTTACCCTTGCCGCGATAGACAACCGATTTGTAGCCCGCCTCCTTTGACAACGCCGCCGCGATCTCGCGGTTCTTGGCGTCGGCCTCTGCTTCTGAAGTTGCGCTGGGCTTGACCGCGTCCAGTTTAGGAGCATCGCCCTCGGCGGGCTTGGCATCGCTGCTATCCGACATGCCCTTCATGGCCGATGACGGATCGACGGCCATGACTTCGCCCTTATAGGCAAACGCAAAGGTCCGGTCGGCGTTGATGATCAGCGACGATACGAACTTGCCCGGGGTCAGCACACACCCCCACAGAACCAGCGGCGCGAGGAGCGCCATCGCAGCACGCAGCAGCTTCATCATTTTGCTCCCTGTTGGGCCGCCGCGTAAAGGGCGATCGCGGCGGCGTTCGACACGTTGAGACTCTCGACCTTCGGCGAAATCGGCAGGCGGGCGATGGCATCGCAATGCGCCGCGACATTCTGGCGCATCCCCTCGCCCTCGGCACCCAGCACCAGCGCAACTTTTTGCGGCCCCAGCGCTTGTGCCAAAGTTGTCCGCGTTTCACCCGCCAGACCGATCCGCCAGAACCCGGCTTCGGCAATTTCGTCGAGTGCACGCGACAGATTGACGACGCGCACCCATGGTACCAGTTCCAGCGCGCCCGACGCCGACTTCGCCAACGCACCTGATTCGGGCGGGGCATGGCGGTCCTGCGTGACGATCCCCAGCGCATTGAACGCCGCCGCCGACCGCAGGATCGCGCCAACATTATGTGGGTCGGTGACCGAATCGAGCACCAGCAGCGCCCGTTGATCGTCGGCACCCTGATCCATCAGATCGCCGAGCCAGACATCCTCCAACGGATCAACCTCGATCACCAACCCCTGATGCGGTGCATCGCTGGGCACCATGCGGCCAAGGTCGGCGACTTCGGCATAAACAATCGTCAGCACCGGGGGCAGGTCGAGCTTGCCGACTGCCTCGCGCGTTCCCCATAGTTTGTGCACTACGCGTTCGGGATTGGCGAGCGCCGCCGTCACGGCGTGTCGCCCCCAAAAGCGCGGTCGCCCGATATTGTGGCTGCTCGTTCTGTTACCCCGGCGCATGTTGTCTCCCTCTTCGCCGACCCCCTACGCCTGCACGCAATTGACAGGCAAGGCCCGCTTCGCCAATGACGCGCGCTCGCTGCTTGGCTTAACGGTCGGCAGCGTGTGGACAGGTGGCCGAGTGGTTAAAGGCGGCAGACTGTAAATCTGCTCTCGCAAGGGTACGCTGGTTCGAATCCAGCCCTGTCCACCAATATTCCGGATTATCCGGGCATTCCAATGGGCTTGAGATTTATCACCTGCGGGTGCGTGATGACAGTCGGTTGCGCGTTGGTCGGTGCGAAGTTCGCCGGTCTCTTTAGACCTATGCGTACGCCCATGCCCGATCCCTTGCAGCCCGATACGCCGCTCGAGTGAGGAATTGTTTTGAGGTGATACGCATGAATGAAATGACCGCCGATGAAGCTCGTAAATTGGTGCGGCTTTGCTTTCAGGATTTGGTCAGCGAGGCAGAGGCAATGGCGGCTTCGTTCCTCGAACTAATACTCTTGATGGAGAGATTGACGAGCAACGTGCGCTGCCGCGCGAGCGGATCATTGACCTAAAGATCAGTCAGTATCTTGGATACGGCGCGAAGCGGTGGTGGCCAAATTGATCGATCCGAGCGACCCGCAATGGGCGGTCAATCACCCGTTGCCCCTTGACCCGCAACCTTTCCCGGACGCATAGCGCCCTCGTTATCCAGCAGACCGTCTTTGGAATTTCAACATATAACGTGTTTGAAGGCTTGGCTGAAAACCAAGATAAATACAGTAAAAACAAGATGTTGCGGGTGTAGCTCAATGGTAGAGCAGAAGCCTTCCAAGCTTACGACGAGGGTTCGATTCCCTTCACCCGCTCCAATATCTACCTACCTGCCCCGCCGAACGGTCAGCCAGCGTGCGGAAAAATCGCCGTTCGCCGATGGGCAACGAGACCCGATAAGTCAGTCGGGCATCACCTTGCGCCGCGTCATGCTTGCAGTAAGAAAACGCCAAAATGCGCGGCGGCGGGTAAGCCAGCGGATAGCGGTCTCTGGCCTATCGGCCGCCAGTACGCGGTCGGTGATGAAGGGGACGATGGTTTCGACGCGATCACCAAGGATGTTGTAGAATTTTTTCGTCCGCGCCCATTGCGCCGGGTCGGCATCACGCGCGTCGTCGAGCAGGTCGGTAACGACGATCCCGGGGCTGATCGTGCCAAGCAGAACTGGCGACCCCTTGATCTCCTTGTTCGTCGATTCAGTCAGGTAAGTGATCGCACGCTTGGTTGCACCATAGACCGACAGCCCGGGTGCACTCATGCCGTCAGACCCGAAGCCTTCAAAATTGAAAATCTTGCCGTGCCCCTGTGCCACCATGCCGCGGAGTGCGGTTCGCATACCGTTGACGGTGCCGATAAGGTTCGTCGCCACAACGCCAGCGACATCGGCATCTTCGAGATCGACGACATTGCGGCGTGGCCCCGATGTACCGGCATTGTTAATCCAGATGTCGATGGTGCCGAATTCAGCTTTGGCCAGATCCCATAGCCGGACAACCTGTGTCGATTCGGAAACATCGCACGCGAAACCGGCAACACGCCCTGAACCGGCACCGTTGAGCGCGGTCAGAGCCCGGTCAACGGCGGAAGCACCGCGCGACGAGATAACGACATTGTGACCGCGTTCGGCGAATGCCCGGGCAAGGCCCAAACCAATGCCGCGCGTACTGCCGGTGATGACGATAACTGCCACAACAAATGCCCCTCAAAATCTGCATTTATCATGGCCCGTAAAAAAGTTGACTGTCCAGTCCCTTTTCTCCACGACACACTATAAAGGGGACGCGCGTGCAGAAGTTATTCAGGGCAGCGTTGCGAAGCGCGCTGCTGATCGTGGTAGCTGGTGGTGCTCTCGTGTGGTGGATGAACCGTGATACCGGTTGGGACGCAGGCACTGCAATTGTAGCCCCGGCAAGCGTGCGCGAGCCGCGTGTCGGCGTCATCATTGTCGCGATCGCGCAACCCGCAAAGTTCGAGGTGGCGTTCTGGCGCAATGCGACGGCAAAAATACTCGACAAAGTCGTGCCATGGCCGATCAACCAGTTCGCCCGACGCGACATCGGGGCGGTGCTGGTCGATCCTACGCGCGCCTATGCACCGCGCGAATTCGTACCCACCCGCCTTGCCGACATCAACGGACGCGAGGTCGATGCCCGAGGCGTGCCGTGGATGGACCATTTCCGTCGCCGCGAAGTCTTGTGGGTTGGGCCGAACAAGTCGATCCCGAACGACACAGGCTATTTCCTCCACGACGAGGGCAAGATGGGAATGCCGACCGTTGCTGCCAAAACAGCGGCAAAGGCACGGTATATTTATTATGCCCCGTTACGCGATGGCTATCTGCCGCATGGCGACCAAACCCGAGCGCTGGCGCGCGACACCCTCGCGCTGCTTAGGGCGCGCCATCCACAGATCGTCGCGACCGGTTTTGCGAGCGTATTCGACCCCTTTGAAAAAGAAGCCGCGGTGCGCCGCGTCCTCGATGCCGGAGCCGATGTTCTGGTTCTCGGGTCCGGGCAGCCCATTTATTCAGATTTCGAAGAGCTTCGCGGCTCATTCAGCCAGATCAGCGAGATTGTCGCGCGCTGGCGTACCGAACACGGCGGCAAGCCGGTCCGCATTGCTGTCGCGCCGTGGATGGCGACCGAGGCAGGATTTGATGCATTATGGCTGGATCATTTTGTTGCGACGGTACCGCCAGCAACGGCCCCCGGCCAAATGGCTATGGGCATCGTGTCGCTTCACGGTCTGCCCGTGAGCCTCGCCAACAAGGACAGCTGGTCGAAACGCTGGCCGATAGTTGCCGAACGGTTGCTGCCGCATATGGCAGCGATACTGAAGGCAAAGGGTTATACGGCGACGCGTGTTGAAGTCGGATCAGAGGCTTTTGCCGACGACGTGGAGGATACGCGCAACCAGCTGGTTTCGGTCAACGAACTTTACCGTGAGGCGCGCGCGAAGAAATACGCGTTGGCAATCGCGCTGCCGATCGAATTTCTGGCCGAGAATACCGACACATTGTTCGCCCACCAGGCGCTGTTTTTCAAGGGCATCGGGGGATACCAAACCTATGCTCCACCACCGCGCGAGACCAACTGGATGAAACCCTATGTTCGGACGTTGCGTGATGGCACGACAACTGTGATCTATGCGGGCGCGCCCGGCGGCGCGGTCCAGCCGCGCGCCAGTATCGTGCTCGCCGACGCCATCGGGCGCGTTTTCCCCAGCGGCGCGTCAGGAAGCGGACGATGAGCAAATTCGGTCCCGTCGCGCTCGAACCCGGGGTAACCCGGGTCAATATGTGGACGTTGGTGTTCGGTGCGTTCGCTACCATTGGCATGGTCACCGGCCTTGCCGCGATGACACCCTATGTCCTGACCGCCAATCTGGGGTTACCCGAAAGCGACCAGGGTAAGGCGCTGGGTTTCCTTGCGCTCGTGCAGGAAATCGCGCTGATCCTGGTCTATTCGCCGCTTGGTGTGCTGGCCGACCGCTATGGCCGACGCATTGTCTATGTGCTGGGCTTTGCAGTGCTCGGCGCGGGCTATGCCCTCTATCCCTTTGCAACGACGCTGATCGAGCTCAGTATTTTTCGCCTCGTCTATGCGCTTGGCATTGCCGCAGTGACGGGCATGTTCGCGACGCTGATCGCCGATTACGGGCAGCAGGGCGACCGCGGTAAATTAACCGCGATTCTCGGGTTTCTCAACGGACTGGGTATCGTCTGCATCACGCTCGGCATTGCCCGGCTGCCTGCGGTCTTTGTGGCGAACGGGGTGAGCGAT
>JANNCK010000428.1:0-1968 GCA_031386545.1 Sphingomonadales bacterium | reverse complement strand
GGCGACATCGACGAGACTGGCGGCATCGCGATCACGCGCAGCGCTTGTCCGGCAGTCGCAATTCCCACATCAACTGGCGACGTCACCTACTTCAACCCCGCCAACAGCCGCGCTTCGACAGCGATCGATGTAACCGCATCGATCACTAATGTGCGCGTTGCCTGTAACGAGCTGGGCAGCGATGTCGTCGCGAACGCGACATTCGATGTCCTTGCACGCCGCGCCGATCCGCGCGGCGCACGCGAGGTTGTCATTCCCTATTTCGCGACAATCATGCGTGCCGGGACGACCGTTGTTGCAAAGCGCATTTCGACTGTCCGCATTGTATTTCCCGACGGCCAGACACGGGCGTCGGCGCGGGGAGAGGGCGGGGCGGTTATCGCGCGTGCCGATGCTACGCTGTCCCCCGAAATCCAGAAGCTGCTGACGCGCAAGCGTCGTGCAGGCGACGTCGAGGCAGCAAGCGATCCGCTGGCTCGCCCTGAAATCAAGGCCGCTGTGGCGCGCGCCAGTTTTGAACTGTTAATCGGCTTTCAGCTGACTGCCGACCAGTTGCAGTATAACGCTACCCGCTAACCACATCGACGATTGACTCGAATCGGTCGCTCGCCCATCGCCCTGAGCGAGCCGGTCGGGGGAACCCGGACGGACGCGCGGGAGAGCTGGACGGGGAAAACCCCGACAGCGCCGAAGGAGCAACCGCCCCGGAAACTCTCAGGCCCAAAGGACCGCGCGGACGACAAGGCGACTCTGGAAAGCGTTGTCGCGCAAGCGATAACCACCGAAGGGGTAAGTCCCAAGCGTAAGCGACGGATCAAAGCTCTCAGGTTTCCGTGACAGAGGGGGCAGCTCGAAAGGTCGGACGCAGGTCTGGACCGGCTGCTCTTGTGACGGAAACTTTGATGATCGACGATTCACCTACAGAATATTCTGCCGAGCTTCCGCTTGACGCGTGGCACCGGGCCATGGGCGCACGCATGGTGCCGTTCGCGGGCTATGCCATGCCGATCCAGTACGAAGGTATCGTCGCCGAGCATCTCTGGACGCGCGAAAGCGCCGGGCTGTTCGATGTCAGCCACATGGGGCAGCTGTTGATTTCGGGGGAGGGCGTCGACGACGCGCTTGAAACGCTGATCCCGGCAGACGTTAAAGGCGTAAAGCTGGGGCAACAGAAATATTCGCTGCTGCTTGCCGAAAATGGCGGAATTCTTGACGATTTGATGTTCTCGCGCTGGCCCGACAGCATTTACATGGTGGTCAACGGCGCGGTGAAGTACGACGACATCGCCCATCTGCGCGAACATTTGCCCGACGACATCACGATCAACCACCTCGACGACCGCGCGCTGCTGGCGCTGCAGGGACCGAAGGCGTTCGAGGTGCTCAAGCGTCACACCACCGGTCAATGGCCGCTCGATGTGCTGGTGTTCCTGACCGGCGGGCACTTCCAGATTGCCGGTGTCGATGCGTGGATCAGCCGGTCTGGCTATACCGGCGAAGACGGCTTCGAGATTTCGATCCCTGCCAGCGCCGCCGAACAGATTGCCGAGCTGCTGTGCGCCGAACCGGAAGTAAAGTCGATAGGTCTGGGCGCGCGTGATTCGTTGCGGCTTGAGGCCGATCTGCCGCTCTATGGGCACGATCTTGACCCCGAAACGACACCGATTATGGCCGCACTGGGTTTTGCGGTCGGCAGCAAGCGCCGCCGCGAGGAGGCCAATTTCCCCGGTGCCGCGCGTATCCTCAACGAGCGCGAGACTGGCTCCGCAACCAAGCGTGTCGGCCTGCTGGTCGAGGGGCGTCTGCCCGCTCGTGAAGGCGCACAAATTTACTGGCACGACACGCTGGTGGGCAAGGTCACCTCGGGTGGCTTCTCGCCCACCCTTCAGGCCCCCATCGCGATGGGTTTCGTCGATGCCGTTCACGCCACAATCAATACATCGCTTGAAATCGACGTGCGCGGCAAGC
>JANNCK010000054.1:0-5504 GCA_031386545.1 Sphingomonadales bacterium | reverse complement strand
GGCTGAATCGAACCTCTATCGCCAATGGGGCGCGCAGGTGATCGGTATGACGGCACTGCCCGAGGCCAAACTCGCGCGTGAGGCCGAGCTGCCCTATGCGCTGGTGGCGATGGTCACCGACTATGATTGCTGGCGCGAGGGTGAGGCCCATGTCGATGTCGCTACCGTGGTGGCGCGGCTCGGCAGCAATGCGGCGACGGCGCGGGCGCTGTTGCTCGAACTCGCCAAGGCATTGCCGGCCGAGCGGGATGTATCGCCAATCGATACCAACCTTGATTTTGCCCTCATCACCGCGCCCGATGCGCGCGACAAGAGGTTGCTGGCAAAGCTGGATGCAGTTGCCGGAAGGGTGCTGAAATGAGTGTCGTCCTCTATGATTTCTGGCGTTCGTCGGCATGTTACCGGGTGCGGATCGCGCTGAATTTGAAGGGGATCGCCTATGCGGCGGTCACCACGGACCTGTCGAAAGGGCAGCAGAAAAACCCGGACTATGTTGCCAAAACTGCACAGGGATTTGTCCCGATGCTCGAAATCGACGGGCACCGGCTGACGCAGAGTCTCGCGATTTGCGACTATCTCGACGCGAAAGTGCCCAGCCCGGGTTTTGTACCGAAAGACGCAGCAGCGCGGGCGAAGGTGCTGGCGATGTCGCTGGTCATCGCGTGCGACATCCACCCCGTGAACAATCTGCGTATCCTGAAATATCTCGCCGATCCGCTGGGTGTGCCACAGGACGCGCGGGATGACTGGTACCGTCACTGGATCGCCGAAGGGTTTGTCGCTCTGGAGGCTATGGCGGCGGATGCGGGCACATATCTGTCGGGTGATGAGCCGGGTCTCGCCGACATCTGTCTGGTCCCGCAGATGTACAATGCACGGCGGTTCGACACTGATCTTACCCGGTTTCCGACGTTGGTGCGGATTGACGCCGCGCTGACCGCGCTGCCTGCTTTTGCCAAGGCGCACCCCGATGCGGTCAAGCCTGACGAGCCGGGGCGGTAATTCCAAAAGGTAAACGACTGTGACGGGGCGAGAGTCCGTCTCGCTTCGGTCATGCGTTACGGCTAAGCTCAGCAAGCTGCGGGCAGACCGCATTATTCACGGAGAAACGATATGAGCATTTTCGGTGCCATCAAGGACGCAATTTTCGGCCACAAAGCAGAAGCCGCTGTGCCTGCCGCCGCAGCTGTCGAGGCCGCACCCGTTGCCGCTGCCCCTGCACCCGTCGCGGCAACAGCCGAGGCAATTGATGCCCGCCTTGCCGGGATCGCCGCCGACAAGGGCGCAGCTTCGAACTACAAGACGTCGATTGTCGACCTGATGAAGCTGCTCAACCTCGATTCGAGCCTGGGCAACCGTACCGCGCTCGCCAAGGAGCTGGGCTATACCGGCGACACCAATGATTCGGCGACGATGAACATCTGGCTCCATGCCGAAGTGATGAAGAGCCTCGCGACACGCGGCGCCTGAACTAATCCTGCGCGCCACCCCGATGTGTGTCGGGGTGGCCGCTTGCCGGACGAAGGCAGTGCACTTAGAGTCGCACGCATGTCTGACGCATTATCCGTTCCGCCGCTCTCGCTTGCGGCCCAATCAACCGATGCCGCTCAATTCGCTGCCGATTTCGGTGGCTCGTTCCAGCGTTTCGGCTTTGCCATTATCGCCGACCACGGCATTGACCCAGCGCTGATCGACCGCGCCTGGGCCGCGACCCGGGCGTTCTTCGCGCTGCCCACCGAAGAGAAAATGGCGTATCGCGCGGGCAAAGGTGGCCAGCGCGGTTTCATCCCGTTCGGGATCGAGATCGCCAAGGGTGCAACCGAGAATGACCTCAAGGAATTCTGGCATATCGGGCGTGATCTGCCCGCCGGGCACAAGTTCGCCGACCATATGCCCGCCAACGTCTGGCCCGCGCATCCGGATGATTTCCGCGCGATTTTTACCGAGCTTTATGCCGAATTCGACAAGGTCGGGGCAAAGCTGCTGTCGGCAATCGCGCTCTACCTCGGCCTCGACAAGGACTGGTTTGTCGAGCCGGTGCGTGACGGCAATTCGGTGCTGCGCCTGCTGCATTATCCGCCCGTGTCGGCGGCCGCCGCGGGTGTTCGTGCAGGCGCGCACGAGGACATCAACCTCATCACCCTGTTGCTGGGGGCCGAGGAGGCGGGACTGCAATTGCTCGACCGCGATGGCAATTGGCTGGCTGTCGATCCGCCGCAGGGCGCGCTGGTCGTCAATGTCGGCGATATGCTCCAGCGGCTGACCAACCACGTCCTGCCCTCAACCACCCACCGTGTCGTCAACCCGCCGCCCGAGCGGCGCGGATCAGCACGCTATTCGATGCCGTTTTTCCTGCATCTGGCGAGCGATTTCCCGATTGTGACATTGCCCGGATGTGTGTCGGCGCAGAGGCCGGATTGCTATCCCGCGTCGATTACAGCTGACGGGTATCTGCGCGAGAGGTTGCGCGAGATCGGCTTGCTCTAGATAGAGCGCGCCCATGACCGAATCTCTCAAGATCGCACCCCTCAAGATCGCATTGGCGGGCCTTGGCACCGTTGGCGGTGGCGTTGTTAAACTGCTCGACGCCAACCGTGACCTGATTGCGCGGCGAGCGGGGCGATTGATCGAAGTTGTCGCGGTCAGCGCGCGTGATCGCAGCCGCGACCGCGGGGTCGATCTGTCGCGCTTTGACTGGGTGGATGACACGACGGCCCTTGCCGAACGTGCAGGCATCGATGTCGTTGTCGAATTGATCGGCGGCAGTGATGGTCCGGCGCTGACGCTGGCCAACCGCACGATTGCGGCGGGGCGCGCGTTTGTGACCGCGAACAAGGCAATGATCGCGCATCACGGGCTGGAACTGGCAACCGCTGCCGAAACAGCGGGTACGGCCTTCAAATACGAAGCCGCCGTTGCAGGCGGGATTCCGGTTATCAAGGGGCTGCGCGAGGGCGCGGCGGCCAATGAACTGACGCAGGTTTACGGCATTCTCAACGGCACCTGTAATTACATCCTGACGCGGATGGAGGCCGAAGGGTCCGATTTTGCCGATGTGCTGGCCGACGCGCAGGCGTTGGGCTTTGCCGAGTCCGACCCGTCGTTCGACGTGGACGGTGTCGACGCCGCGCACAAGTTGTCGATTCTCGCCAGCCTGTCGTTCGGCACGCGGATCGACTTTGACGGGGTGGCGCTGGGCGGCATTCGTCACATCCAGAGCGGCGACATCGCGCAGGCGCGGGCGCTTGGGTATTGCATCCGGCTTGTGGGGCTGGCCGAGGCCGACAGCCATGGCCTTTTCCAGCGCGTTCACCCCTGCCTCGTCCCGCTGTCGCATCCGCTCGCGCATGTGCAGGGGCCGATGAACGCCGTTGTGGCCGAGGGGAATTTCGTGGGGCGGCTGTTTTTCGAAGGACGCGGCGCAGGCGAGGGGCCAACGGCAAGTGCGGTTGTCGCCGACCTCATCGACATTGCGCGCGGCGAAGTCGGCCCGGCTTTCGCCATGCCCGTCGCCAGTCTGACCGCAGCAGCCCCTGCCGACAACGGCGACCGCCGCGAGCGCGCCTATTTGCGCTTCGCCGTTGCCGACAAACCCGGCGTGCTCGCCGAACTGACGGCTGCGATGCGCGACGGCGGCGTGTCGATCGAAAGCATGATCCAGAAGGGCGAGACGGCGGAAGGCGGCGTGTTTGTCGCCATGACCACGCACGAGGGACCGGCACGGTCGGTACAGGCGGCACTCGACCGGCTGGAGGGCAGCCCGAGCCTGACCGGCAAACCGATGTGGATGCCGATCCTCAACGTCTAGCGCGTATCGACCCGCCACGCGGTCAGCGCGTGGGTAGGCGTCCAGCTTTTGCTACCATCGCTCGACCGTTCGCCCGCCTCGTTCCATATGCCGGGTTTCGACCCGTCGATGGTAAAGCGCAGCATGAACGGCCCTGCCGTCGTCCAGCGCACGACATTAGGGCGGACGACCTCGAAGGTCGCCGGGATCATCTCGCCGAACCCGAACGAGCGGAACGCATATTGGCGCGTGCGCTCGTCATAGCTGACAACGGCGAACGACCCGGTGCCCGGTTTGTCGGCGTTTTCGGCATGGCGAAGACTTAACCCCTCGATGGAGAGCAAAATGCCGCCCGATTTCGCTTCGATCACCATCGTCTGCGTATAGTCATAGCGCGACCCGGCGGGCGGCAGACGGTAGCCACGCCCCAGCCAGCGGCCTTTCATGAACGCGATCTCGTTCATTGCGGTTGCCTGCGCGCCAAGGTCGCGGGGTGCTTGGGCGTTGGCAGGTGTGAGGGCGAACGCAGCAACTAAGATCAGGAACGCGGCGCGCATTATGCAATCTCCTTGGCAAATCTCCGGTTGAAACTGCGCCCAGCTTCGCCTGAACCGAGAAACGAACGACGCGTTGCTCGCCCAGCGGTTACCGCGTGTCGTGCGGCGGTGGTGCAGGTTTGCCGACCATCGCAATGCCCGACGTCCGGTCAATCGTCCCCGAGGATTTTCCTGGCAAGCGCCCGCAAACCGCACTCGGTCGGCGGGCACGGACAACCACGGATCGGACAGGGAGGTCCGGGGTCTTGGCCAGGCGGCTCTCCTAATGCACGGCGCGGGCTTGGCCAGCGAGGCCGGCACACAGGGCGATTACGATACCGGCAATGCGCCAGAAAATCATGGAGCGAGCGGGCGCAGTCGCAATTGCCCGCCACTTGCCCCGAATGAGGTCGAGACCTTTACGCCCACACCACCGCCGCAATTGGCAATGATCGCCCCTTGGCCACATGGCACCTTCGGCGCGGCGGAAACACGTTTGCGTTCCCCCTCCACACCCTCGCCACGCGGGTCGCCCATGTCATAGCCGATATAGGGAACACGCCAGCGATCGGCGCGGCGGTTGCCGCACACCATGATCTCGCGATCCGACGCCGGACGTGCGCAGCGTGGCTCGACACTCGTCAGTTGCTGGTAGGTTTCGAGGCTGTCGGCGGGCTTCGCCGAAACTGGGAAAGCAGCGAAAAGCGCCATTACCGCGACGACAATTCTCGACATTGACACACGCGGCTCCTATCGGCCTGCCAGCAGTGTCAGCAGGGATGCCAGAAATCGTGCCAGAAACCAAGGTCGCCCCGAGCGATGTCCTCGACCGTGTACTTGTCCTCGAAATGGTGCGCGTCACCGAAAAGGCGGCAATTGCCGCGTCGGCGCTGATCGGGCGCGGCGATGAAAAGGCCGCTGACGCCGCCGCCGTCGAAGCGATGCGCGATGCCCTGAACGCGCTCTACATGGATGGTACTGTTGTCATCGGCGAAGGCGAGCGCGACGAGGCTCCGATGCTGTTCATTGGCGAGAAGGTCGGCTCGGCACCGGGTACCGGACCAAAGATCGATATTGCGCTCGACCCGCTTGAGGGCACCACGATCACGGCGAAGGCGGGACCGAACGCGCTTGCCGTACTGGCGGCGGCCGAGCACGGTAATCTGCTCAATGCACCCGAC
>JANNCK010000397.1:0-2445 GCA_031386545.1 Sphingomonadales bacterium | reverse complement strand
GGTGAACGGCGAACTGCTTGGTTCCCGAAATCTGGAACAGCAGATTATATTCGGGGTCAAAGTGGTACGGCGTGATGGCGCGCGGGGCAGATACGAACGCGAACCCGCGCACTTCGTGTGTCGCCCCGGTCGTCGGACCTGTCACCGGGCGCAGTTCGTCGAGTATCGAGGCAAGCAAAGTGCGATACTCGGGCAACTGGTCGATGAAGCGTAACATCGTCCAGCCGGTCGCCGCTTCTTTGTTGTACAAAGCACCGAAAGGGCCGCCAGCGGATGTTGCCGCTGCCCGTGCCTCGACATGAGCACGTTCCATGCGTGAGGCCGCATCACGCAGTGCTTCCACCGACAGCAACGGATGTGCCGTCATGGCATGGCGCAGGACGACCGGCGACAGCGGATACGCCGTCGTGAGCCGGTCAAGCGCGGCGCGATCAAAGACGGCAGCAAGCGGCAGCACGCGAACTCCTCAAAACTCGGGCCTTCATAATCGGCAGGGCTTAACGTGAAGCTAAATCGTCGATTATCGACGTTTGCGAATCACGGGCACGTCGCCCAAGGTGACGTATGGCCCACGCGCAGTTCGTTCCGCTTCGTATATTCTCCGCGTACACGATGCTCGAAGGGGCAATCGACCCCAAGGATATTGCCGCCAAGGCCCGTGATATGGGCTTTCCGGCAGCAGCGATTTGCGACCGTAACGGGCTTTACGGGGTTATGCCGTTTAGCGAGGCGGCGGCAAACAAAGGCGTGCAGCCGATCATTGCAACGATGCTGTGCGTCGCGCGGCCCGATGTGCCGCAGGGCGCGCCCGCCGCCTATGATTGGCTCGCGCTCTACGCGCAGGATGAGGCGGGCTACCAGAATCTTTGCGCGCTGGTGTCGGCGGCGCATCTGGCGCGGCCGGTCGATGAACAGGCGCACGTCGAATTTGACCGGCTCGCGCGTCATGCCGACGGGCTGATTTGCCTGACGGCGGGCGGCGAGGGGGCGCTCGCGAAATTGCTCGCCGACCGCCAGCACGCGGCAGCGGACACCTATGTCGACCGTCTGGTCGCGCTGTTCCCCGACCGGCTCTACGTCGAGGTTTCGCGGCGCGGCGACGCCGTCGAGACTGCTGCCGAGCCGCACCTGATTGCGATGGCTGACGGACGCGGGCTGCCGCTCGTCGCGACCAATCCGGCCTGCTACGCCGACGCTGATTTCCACCGCGCGCACGACATCATGCTGTGCATCGCGGCATCGACCTATGTCGAAAGCGACGACCGCACGAAATCGAACCCCGATGCGTGGATCAAACCCGCGCATGACATGCGCGTGCTGTTTGCCGATTTGCCCGATGCGTTGGCGAATACGCTGGTGGTGGCGCAACGCTGCGCGGTGGCGGCCCCGTCGCGCAAGCCGATTTTGCCGAGTTTGGCGGGGGATCGCGAGGCCGAAGCTGCACAACTGCGCGTCGATGCACGGGCGGGGTTGGTTGCGCGGTTGAAGAAGGCCTACCCTAACACCGACTTCGCTGAGCTTGTCGAAGCGCCTTCTTCTTTTTTGGTTGGTGGCAAAGAAGAAGGGGGCTTCGACAAGCTCAGCCAAGTCGGGTTGGGCGCAGTCCAGCCCTATTTCGACCGTCTCGATTTCGAGCTCGATGTCATCGCGGGCATGGGCTTTCCCGGTTATTTCCTGATCGTTGCCGATTTCATCAAATGGGCGAAAACCAACGGCATTCCGGTCGGCCCGGGGCGCGGGTCGGGCGCGGGGTCGGTGGTCGCTTGGGCGCTGACGATTACCGATCTCGATCCGCTCAAGCTCGGGCTACTGTTCGAACGCTTTCTCAATCCCGAGCGCGTGTCGATGCCCGATTTCGACATCGATTTCTGCGAAACCCGGCGCGGCGAAGTTATCCGTTATGTGCAAGGCAAATACGGGCATGATACCGTCGCGCAGATCATCACCTTCGGGCGGTTGAAATCGCGCGCGGTGCTGAAGGATACCGGCCGCGTGCTCCAGATGAGCTATGGGCAGGTCGACCGTCTCGCCAAGCTGGTGCCCAATCACCCGACCGACCCGTGGGATTTGAAGCGTGCGCTCAACGGCGTGTCGGAACTGGCAAGCGAGTACAAGAACGATACCGATGTCCGCCGCTTGTTCGATCTGGCGATGAAGCTGGAGGGGCTGCCGCGCCACTCGTCCACCCACGCTGCGGGTGTCGTCATCGGCGACCGTCCGCTCGACCAGCTGGTGCCGCTCTACCGCGATCCGCGTTCGGACATGCCGGTAACGCAGTTCGACATGAAATATGCCGAAGCGGCGGGGCTGGTGAAGTTCGATTTCCTCGGGCTGAAAACGCTCAGCGTCCTGCAACGTGCGCTCGATTTGATCGAGGCGCGCGAGGATCACCGGCCCGATCTCGACACGCTCGGCTGGGATGACGAGGCAGTGTATTCGCTATTG
>JANNCK010000349.1:0-8863 GCA_031386545.1 Sphingomonadales bacterium | reverse complement strand
CATTCACGGCGCGACAATGGCGTCAGCCGATTTCAGCGAGGATTCTGAAGAAAAGCGCCCCACCGTGCAGGTCGGTGATCCGTTTACGGAAAAACTGCTGATCGAGGCATGCCTGGAGCTGATGGCCAGCGACGCAATCGTCGCCATTCAGGATATGGGCGCGGCTGGCCTTACATCATCAAGCGTCGAGATGGCGTCCAAGGGCGGCGTCGGCATCCGGCTCGACATGGACAAGGTGCCCCAGCGCGAAACCGGCATGACTGCCTATGAAATGATGCTGTCCGAGAGCCAGGAACGTATGCTCATGGTCCTGAAACCGGGCCGCGAGGATTTCGCCGAAGCCATCTTCAAAAAATGGGAGCTTGATTTCGCCATCATCGGCGAAGTCACGGAGGCTGACGAGGCCGGGGGCCGTATGGTCCTCGTCCACCACGGCGAGGTGGTTGCCGACATCCCGCTTGGCCCGCTGGCCGACGATGCCCCGCTGTACGACCGGCCACACGTTAAGGCACCGCCGCCTGCGCCCCTGACCGACGAACCGCACGGCACCGACATTGCGGGCGACCTGCTCACGCTGATGGCCTGCCCCGACCTCGCCTCGCGCCGCTGGATCTGGGAGCAATATGACCAGAAGGTCGGCGGCGACACCGTCCAGCCCCCCGGCGGCGACGCGGCGGTTGTCCGCGTACACGGCACCCAAAAGGCGCTGGCGATTACCACCGATTGTACCCCGCGCTATTGCTTTGCCGACCCGTATGAAGGCGGCAAGCAAGCCATTGCCGAGGCGTATCGCAACCTGTGCGCGGTCGGTGCAACCCCGCTCGCCGTCACCAACTGCCTCAACTTCGCCAATCCCCAACGCCCCGAAATCATGGGCCAGATTATCGGCTGTCTTGAGGGGATGAGCGAGGCGTGCATCGCGCTCGACACGCCCATCGTCAGCGGCAATGTGTCGCTTTACAACGAGAGCAAAGCGACCGGCGGTGGCAGCGCCATCCTGCCGACGCCTGCCATCGGCGCGGTCGGTCTGCTTGCCGACTGGTCGAAATCGGCGACCATCGCGTTCAAGGCGGCGGGCGAGGATATTGTCCTCATCGGCCATAGCAAGGGGCACGTCGGCCAATCGGTGTGGCTGCGCGAATGTCATGGCCGCGAAGAAGGCGCGCCGCCGCCTGTCGATCTCGCGGTCGAACGGCGTGCGGGCGAACTGATCCGCGCACTGATTGCTGAGGGCCTGGTAACCGCTGTCCACGATTGCGCCGACGGCGGTGCCGCTGTCACTGTCGCTGAAATGGCGCTCGCGGGGAATATCGGCATGACCATGCCGGTCGTCCCGCAAATCCCGAACCCTGCCGCGCTGTTATTCGGCGAGGATCAGGGCCGCTACGTCGTGACATCGCGCGACGGTTCGGCGGTCCGCGCCCGCGCCACCGCCATCAACCTGTTCTCGGTGCCCATCGGCACGACCGGCGGCGATGCGCTGACCTTCGACCTGATTGATCGTGGCGGGCTGCAGACCGTTACCCTCGCCGACCTGCGCGCCGCGCATGAAGGGTTCTTCCCCGCCCTGATGGATTGAGAACGATAAATTGAGAACAGCTATCAAAAAAGGTTGCGAACCGTTCTCATTCGCATTAGCTATCCGCTCATGGTCGTTTGTATCTGCAACGCGATTCGCGAACAGGATGTGCGCTCCGCCGCACGCGACGGCTCTGCTGATCCGCGTTGCGCGTACCGAAAGCTCGGCTGCCAGGTCCGCTGCGGCCAGTGCCTGCCGTTCGCGCGCGAAATTATCCAGTCCGAACGCGCGATTGCTTGCTAGTCGCAATAGCGAAAAAATCCCTGATTTCCGCCGTTTTTTAGCTAGTTTCGATCTCCCGATGGCGCTATGCTGCACCCCTGCAATTAAAGGGGCGTAGGCCATGAAGGGCGATCCGAAAGTCATCGAGCATCTGAACATCGCGCTCCGCAACGAGCTGACGGCGGTGAATCAATACTGGCTCCATTACCGGCTGCTCGACAATTGGGGCGTCGCGAAACTGGCCGAGTTTGAGCGGCATGAATCAATCGACGAGATGAAGCACGCCGACAAGCTGGCCGAGCGCATCCTGTTCCTCAATGGCCTGCCCAATTTCCAGCTGCTTGGACGGCTGCGGATCGGTGAAAGCGTCGAGGAAGTGTTGAAAGCAGATCTGGCGCTGGAGGAGGAAGCACTGCCCCCCTTGCGTGATGCCATCGTCTATTGCGAAAGCGTTCGCGATTTCGTCAGCCGCGACCTGTTTGCCGCTATCCTCGAAAGCGAGGAAGAGCATGTCGATACGCTGGAAAAACAATTTGATATGATCCGCCAGATGGGGATCGAAAACTATATCCAGCTTCAGTCAAAGCCGACCGAGGGATAAACGGGAACGGCTAGATCCGCCCGAAGCCCTGGTTGGTGACGACTGGCTTGCGCCCGAAGCCGCGTCGCTCGACCAGCGGGTTAATCTCGGTATCAAACGCTGCCATTGTTTCCTCGAACAGTGGACGAAGTTTGACGATCTGGGTGATTAGCTCGTCGGGGCTCTGCCGCCACTCGACACATTTGCGGGCTTCATTTTCAATTTCTTCCGCCAGTTCAGCCATCGCGCCGGCACCGAACTGCCCTGATTCGCCCTTCAGCGTATGCGCGGGAATGACCATCGCGACCGCGCTTTTGGCCCGCATCGCGGCTTCTATGGCGGCGACAGATTTGGTGCCGTCTTCACGGAAGTAGCCGAGAATACGGATAAAATCGGCCCCAAGCTCCGCCCGGGACTGCTGGAAAACTTCCCAATCAATAATCGGCGCGTCTGACACGTCGTACACTCCGGCATAGGCGGTCCCCTGCCCTGCCCGACGACATTAGGAAGCATGAGGTAAAGGCCGCGTTACCGCCAGCACCTCATTTGCTTGAAAATGGATTTTTCGGCGCGCGGAAGCTCAACCGGATCGGCACTGCCCCGAAATTCAGCTCGCGGCGTAGGCCATTCACCAGATAGCGGCGATAGCTTTCGGGCAGTTCATCGACCCGCGTCCCGAAAATGACGAAGGTCGGCGGACGCGATTTTATCTGGGTTGCATAGCGCAGCTTGATCCGCCGTCCGCCTGGCGCAGGCGGTGGGTTGGCCTCCAGCGCACGCTCGAACCAGCGGTTGAGACGGCCCGTCGATACGCGGCGGCTCCACGCCGCCCGTGTCTCGAACGCAACCTTCATCAAAGTATCGAGCCCGCGCCCCGTCGTCGCCGACAGCGTCAGCAACGGCACCCCGCGCACCTGCGCGAAACCATCCTCCAGCGCGCCACGAATGCCCTGATACAGCGGCGCGCCATTCTCGACAGTGTCCCATTTGTTGAGCGCAAAAATCATCGCGCGCCCCTCGTCGTAAATCTGGTCGGCGATCCGCAGATCCTGTGCCTCCAGTCCGCGCGTCGCATCAAGCAGCACCACGACGACTTCGGCAAAATCAATGGCGTTCTTGGTGTCCATCGCCGACAGCTTTTCCAGCTTGTCATCGACCTTCGCCCGACGACGCAGTCCGGCGGTGTCGATCAGGCGCACATCGCGGGTGCGCTCGCCATCCTGCCACTGCCAGTCGATACTGATCGAATCGCGCGTGATTCCGGCTTCCGGCCCGGTAATCATCCGCTCCTCGTCGAGCAGTTTGTTCACCAGCGTCGATTTGCCCGCATTCGGTCGTCCGACAATGGCGAGCTTCAAGGGCGCGTCGTCGTCGTCATAGTCCGCATCAATCAGGTAAGCGTCATCGCCCTCGGCAAGCGGCTCACCATTTTCGTCAACACTGGCCAAAGGTGCCGCTACGCGCGGTTCGGGCACCGGTATTTTTGCCGCGGCGGCATCGATCAGCGGCCACAGCGCTTCGAACAGGTCGGCCAGTCCTTCGCCATGCTCGGCGCTGAACGGCACCGGTTCGCCAAAGCCCAGCGCAAAGCTCTCGTACACCCCGGCATTTCCGGCATTACCCTCGGCCTTGTTGGCCATCAGCACGACTGGCGTTGTGGATTGCCGCAACCAGCGCGCAATTTCCTCGTCGAGCGGCACAATCCCTGCCCGCGCGTCGATCACGAACAGGGCAACATCGGCGCTGTCGACGGCGGCTTGGGTCTGCGCGCGCATTCGTCCGGGCAAAGACGCGACGTCTTCGTCCTCGAACCCGGCGGTATCGACGATGCGGAAATGCAGGCCCAGCAGATCAGCATCGCCCTCGCGCCGGTCGCGGGTCACCCCGGGCCGGTCATCGACCAGCGCAACGCGCTTGCCGACCAGCCGGTTGAACAGCGTCGATTTGCCGACATTGGGCCGACCGATAATGGCGACGGTGGGTTTCATACTATATCCAAACCGCGGGCGCGATCTCGTCTAATTGGGGACTGTCCCTAATTAGGGGAAGGCTAGGCGCCCAGGGAACTCACTCACAAGCTAATTGGGGACTGTCCCCAATTAGACGCGCGATGCTCATCGAAATGCCGAAATACGGCCCGAGTTATCAAGAATGTATAGCGTTGAATTGGCAACGACCGGCGACAGGAACACCGGCGCGCCGATGTTCTGCGTACTGGCCACCTTGCCATCGGCTGGCGAGACATAAGCCAGATCACCCTCCGAACTCGCCAAAATCAACCGCTCGCCGGCAAGAACCGGACCCGTCCAGCTGATCGGGCCATTCTTCGACTTGTTCTTGCGATAACGCTGCAATTGCGACACCCAGCGTACCTTGCCCGTCGCGCGTGACACACAGAGCAATTTCGCTTCATCGGTCACCACAAACACCCACTCGCCGGCAACCCACGGCGTCGAAATGCCGGCGATATTAAGTTCCCAGATGCGCTGGCCGGTCACAAGCTCAAGGCTGACCATGCGCCCTCCTTGCCCGATGGCGAAAACGCGTCCGCCGTCGATCACTGGATTGGCGTCAATGTCCGACAGTGTCGAAACCGACGTGTTGACGCTGGTCCGCGCCAGCGCGTCCCCCCACAGAGTGCGACCATTCTCGTAGCGATACGCGACCAGATCGCCCGACGAATAGCCCGACACGACAGTTGCTTGTGCAATCGCCGGGGCAGCGACGCCGAATACGCCTGCGGTCTGTACTGCCGCAGCTTCGGTCCACTGCGTCGCGCCGTCAGCGGCGTTGATCGCCAGAATCTGGTTGTCCTGACTCATCACATAGATGCTGCCGCCCGAAATCGAGGGCGCACCGCGCAAGGGGCCTCCGGGACGCTTTTTCCAGACAAGCTTACCGTCCGCCGCATTCAACGCGGCAACATCGCCGAGGCCGTTGGTGGCATAAAGCATGGCACCGTCAACGCTCACCCCGCCGCCGAATGCGATACGCGCGTCCTTTTTATTGCTCGCGCCCAGCGACGTACTCCAGCGCTTGCCACCGGTCGCTGCATCAAAGGCATGAACCGTTGCTGCGGTGTCCATTGCATATATCGTTCCGCCCGACACGACCGGCGCTGCGGCCAGCCGCTCCGACTTGGTTACACCTGTGATCTTGGCTTCCCACGCGCGTGACGGCGATCCGCCAAGGGCAAGATGCCCCATCGACTTGGCCGAATTGCCCCCCGGCTGACCCCAGGTGTCATTGGCGGCGGCGGCAGGCAACAACACCTGAACATCGGCGATAGAGGGTTCGACCGCCGCGTCATTCTCGCTGGTCAGGATCGGCACCCGTTCACCAAGGACGGCGGTCTTGGGCTTGCTGTTCTTGAACACATTGCAGCCGCCTGTTGCCAGAACGGCGATCAGGGCAGGCGCGAGCGCCAGCGCGTATCGTTTGGTTTTCATCATTTTCCGTTCCCGCCCTGAGCGTTGGAGGTTGCGCCCGCTGGTGTTACATCGACGCCCAATACGCCCGCCAACTGAACGGCGCGCGAACGGATCGATTCCGGCACGCCCTCGTCCTTGGCAAGTGCTGCGAAGATGGCCCCCGCCTCGCGCGTCTTGTTCATTTGCAGATAGGCGATTGCGGTCATTTCGCCCGCGCTGCCGAAGAAGGACTTGCCTGCGACGGCAAGCGGCTTGAGCTTGGCCACAACCTCATCGGGCTTCATCGTATCGTACGACACGGCGATCTGCCGGACGAGGGCCAGATCGCGATAGGGCTGGGCAAACGACGTATCGGCAACGACGGCGGCATAGCCCGCCGCCGCCCCCTTGGCATCGCCCTTTACCAGTTTCTGCGCGGCGAGTGCCAGCAGCGCCGATGCCTTGTAGCCGGGTACGCTTGAGGTCGAGAGCTTGGTCAGCGCGCCTTCGGCTTTGGCAACACTGCCGCCCGCCAGATCGTCAAGCGCGACCGACATGGCCTCGCCCTCGACGCCAGCCGCCACTTGCCGGTTGTTGCTCCACCACAGATACGCCCCAAAGCCGACCAGCGCGGCAACGGCCGCACCGATCAGGATGCGGCCCCAGCGTTTCCAGAATCGGGCAGCGGTATCGAGGCGGACTTGCTCATCGACTTCACGCACGAATGCTTCATTGGTCTGCGGCGTAAGCGCCAATTCTGTGCCCTTTCAGGGGAAAACGATGCGTTGCCTTAGCGGCGCACGTTCGGCGCGGCTAGACCTTGTTTAACTTGGGTTTGCGGCCTTCGCGACATAGATTTGATCCGCCGTCGGGAACGCCCGCGACCGCACATCGGCGGCATAGGCTGTCGCAGCGTCTCCAACGAATCCGGCCATGTCGCCATAGCGTTTTACAAAGCGCGCGGTGCGCTCGAACAGCCCCAGCATATCCTCGGTCACCAGCACTTGCCCGTCGCATTTCGCCGAGGCGCCGATGCCAATCACCGGCACATCGACGCTGGCAGTAACGGCATCAGCGAGCGTTTCGACGACTCCCTCCAGCACCATCGCGAACGCGCCGGCCTTCGCAACTGCCGTCGCATCGTCAAGGATGCGGGCAAATTCGGCCTGGCTGCGCCCGCGCGCGCCATAGCCGCCGAGCTGGTTAACCGCCTGCGGGGTCAGGCCGACATGCGCCATGACGGGCACGCCGCGTGCCGACAGAAACGCAATAGTTTCGGCCATAACCTGCCCGCCCTCAAGTTTGATTGCGGCACACCCGGTTTCGGCCATCACCCGGCTCGCACTCGCAAACGCCTGTTCGGGCGACGCCTCGTAACTGCCGAACGGCATATCGACGATGACGACGCTATGATAACTTCCGCGCACCACCGCCGCGCCGTGCGCACACATCATGTCGAGCGTGACCGGCAACGTCGACGGCAATCCATAAAGTACCTGCCCCAGCGAATCACCGACGAGCAAAATATCGCAATGCGGATCAAGCAACTGCGCCATCCTGACTGTGTAGGCGGTAAGCATGACCAGCGGCTCGGCCGTTGTGCCGGCATCCTTGCGCGCACGGATCGCAGGAACAGTCAGCCGCTTCATCGGCGCAGGTGTCGGGTTCGCGCGGCTGGTCGAGGTGTCGAGGGTAAAGGTGGTGGACATGGTTACCAGAGTACCTTGACGGGATAGCGATGCACAGGGCCATCGCGCGACACCAGCACCATGTCATCGCGAAGCGCGTGCGCGATCAGCATTCGATCGATCGGATCACCGTGGATGGGTGGAAGGCTGGCCGAATAACGGTGGAGGTCGAAGGGAATATCTATGCATGTAACCGGTGCCGACGCCAGAATGATGTCTAGGGGCGTCGCGATCGAGATACGCCCGCGCGCTTGAATCCACTGAAACTCCCAAGCCGCAACGACGCTCAAAAAACACTCGTTGTCTGGGTCGCGAAGCGCCGCGAGGGCGGTTTTGCTTAACCTGTCGTCGGACGCAGCCCACCATGCGAATGTGTGGGTATCAAGCAGCAGCTTCATCGGTGCCGCCCGCATATCGTGCGTCTTCGCGCCGTTCCCATTCGCGCATGTCGTCCTCGGACATCGACGGCGCCTCCCAATCGAGCGACATGTCGAGCCGACCCTTGAAGCTGCCGTGAAAAGCCGCGAGCCGAACAGCACGCGCGTCGCGCTCGGACGCCTGTGCGTCAGCGATCGGCACCATGAGCGCCTCCGGGACACCGTCTCGCGCAATTACCACGCGTTCGCCGCGCTTGGCAGCCGCGATCAATTGCGACAGTCGGGTCTTAGCTTCGCCAATATTAACTTGGATGCTCATAGCTTGGCCAAGCTGCCTTGGCCAAGTGCAAAAGTCAACCGACCTCCACGCCCTTCCAGAACGCAATCCGGTCCTTGATCTCCGCTGCTGCCGCTTTCGGATCGGGGTAGTACCAGGCCGCATTCGCGTTCGTCGCGCCGCCCGCCACGATGTTGTGATAGCTCGCAATGCCCTTCCACGGACAGCCACTCGTGGTCGCGCTATCGGTCAGCAGGTCCGCACTCACGCTCGCACGCGGGAAATAATGATTGCCCTCGACCACGACCGTGTCGTCGCTCTCGGCAATCGTCACGCCGTTCCACACTGCCTTCACCATAGCTGCTATCCCCGAAATGCCGTGACCTCGATCTCGATCTTCATCTCGGGTGTGACAAGGCCCGTTACAATGCACGTCGATGCGGGGCGGATCGTGCCAAACGTCTCGCCCAGCACTGGCCCGACCACATCCCAGTGGACGGCATCCGCAATATAATAGGTCGCGCGCACCACGTCGGTCAGCGCGAACCCGCCCTCGGCCAATGCCTTGTCAATCGTGCCCAGCGCCTTGCGTGCCTGATCGCACACGTCTTCGGGCATCGTCATTGTCGCATAGTCATAGCCGGTCGTCCCGGCGACAAAGCACCAGTCGCCCTGCACCACGGCGCGCGAATATCCGACCACCGCCTCGAACGGCGATCCCGATGAAATC
>JANNCK010000331.1:0-7465 GCA_031386545.1 Sphingomonadales bacterium | reverse complement strand
ATGGACTTCGACGGGCTGAAAGCGCTCGGCTCGGGTCTGGGAACCGCAGCGGTTATCGTGATGGACAAATCGACCGACATCGTCCGCGCGATTTCGCGGCTGTCGTATTTCTACAAGCACGAAAGTTGCGGCCAATGCACCCCGTGCCGCGAAGGCACTGGCTGGATGTGGCGGATGATGGAACGCCTTCGCGTCGGCGACGGCGAGATCGGCGACATCGACATGCTGCACGAAGTCACCAAACAGGTCGAAGGCCACACCATCTGTGCGCTGGGCGACGCAGCGGCATGGCCGATCCAGGGACTGATCCGGCACTTCCGGCCTGAAATCGAGCGGCGGATCGTCGAGCGCAACCCGATGCTGGAGGCGGCGGAGTGAAGAAAGTGCTAAGCGGTGCCATCGGAATCGGAGATACAATATGACCGAAGGCCAAATGATCCTCGAAGTGCTGAAGAAAATGCAGAGCGATCTGTCGTCGGTGAAGCGCGACGCATCGTCGCACGCCGTGCGCTTGTCCGCGATTGAGGATCACATGCGCGGGATCATTACCTCGCAATTCGGGATGCAGGCCGACCTTTCGGGCGTGAACGAACGCCTCGACCGGATCGAGCGACGGCTCGAACTTGCGGACGAGAAGCACAAGAATGCCTAAACTCACCGTCGACGGCATCGAGATCGAAGTCCCTGCCGGTGCCACTGTGCTTCAGGCGTGCGAAGCCGCGGGCAAGGAAATCCCGCGGTTTTGCTATCACGAGCGGCTGAGCATCGCGGGCAACTGCCGCATGTGCCTCGTAGAAGTGGCACCCGGGCCGCCTAAGCCGCAAGCATCGTGCGCGCTGCCTGCCGCCGAGGGTCAGATGATCCGCACCGATAGCCCAATGGTCAAGAAGGCGCGCGAGGGGGTGATGGAGTTTCTGCTCATCAACCACCCGCTCGACTGCCCGATCTGCGACCAGGGCGGCGAGTGCGACCTGCAGGATCAAAGCATCGCCTATGGCAAGGGCAACAGCCGCTACGACGACAACAAGCGCGCGGTCAACGAGAAATATATGGGGCCGATCGTCAAGACGGTGATGACACGCTGCATCCAGTGCACGCGCTGCATCCGTTTTGCCGAGGAAGTCGCGGGCGTCGAGGATATCGGCGCGATCGGGCGTGGCGAGAACATGCAGATCACAACCTATCTGGAACACGCTATTCAGTCCGAACTGTCGGGCAATGTGGTCGACCTGTGTCCGGTGGGGGCGCTGACCAGCAAGCCCTATGCGTTCGAGGCACGGCCATGGGAGTTGAAGAAGACGCATAGCATCGACGTGATGGACGCGGTCGGCACCAACATCCGGCTCGACAGCCGCGGACGGCAAGTGCTGCGCGCGCTGCCACGCATCAACGAGGACGTGAACGAGGAATGGGCGTCGGACAAGACGCGCCACGCCGTTGACGGACTGGTCCGCAAGCGGCTCGACAAACCCTATGTCCGCAACGGCGGCAAGCTGGTCGAGGCGTCGTGGGACGAAGCATTTACGGCGATCAAGGCGGTGAAGGCAGGCGCGAGCGTCGCTGCCATTGCCGGCGATCTGGTCGATTGCGAGACAATGTATGCGGCGAAGGTGCTGCTGAGGAATCTGGGCTCGTCACTGCTCGAAGGGCGGCAGACGGGTCTTGCCTATGACACATCGTCGCTCGGCACGGTCAATTTCAACACGACGATTGCGGGTATCGAGACGGCGGACGCGATCCTGCTGGTCGGTACCAACCTTCGCTGGGAAGCGCCGCTGGTCAACACGCGCATCCGCAAGGCGATCAAGCGCGGGGCAAAGCTATTCGCCATCGGACCGCAGGTCGATCTCACCTATAAGGTGAATTGGCTCGGCGCGGACACCGCGTTGCTCGGCAAGCTGCCGAAAGAGGTCACCGATGCATTTGCGGCGGCGGAACGGCCTGCCGTGATTGTCGGGGGCGGGCCGCTCAAGATCGATGGCGTCCACGGCGCGGCGCTCGCGCTGGTCAAGACGCTGGGCCTCGTCAAAGAGGGCTGGAACGGCTTCAACGTGCTGCACATGGCGGCGAGCCGGATGGGCGGGCTGATGCTCGGCTATGCACAGGCGGGCGGGATTGGCGATATTGTCGCGGCCAAGCCAAAGCTGGTGTTTGCGCTCGGCGCTGACGAGGTCGATTGGTCGGCGTTCGGCAAATCGTTCAAAGTCTATATCGGCCACCACGGCGATGCGGGTGCCCATGCCGCCGATGTCATCCTGCCGGGGGCCAGCTATGCCGAAAAGGCAGGCACTTACGTCAATCTGGAAGGTCGGGTGCAGATGGCCGAACGCGCGGTGTTCGCGCCGGGCGATGCCCGCGAAGATTGGGCGATCCTGCGCGCGTTGTCCGATGTGCTGGGCACGCGGTTGCCGTTCGACAGCTTCGACGGGCTGCGCGCGGCGATGACCGGCGAAGTGCCTGCGCTGGCCGTCGAGGGGCTGGCGGATTACGGCTGGTCGATCCCCAAACTGCCGTCGAAACCCGAGGGTGAGATCGCCGGCTACCCAATCAAGGATTTCTACCTGACCAACGCCATCTGCCGCGCGTCGCCGACGATGCAGCAATGCTCGTCGGAAATCCTGCACGGCGGCGAAGCCATGCTGGAGGCGGCGGAATGATGCTCTCCACATTTGCCCGTCAACCTGAACTTGTTTCAGGGTCCACCTCTCCGCATACACCGCCTGCGCAAGTTGAGGGGTGGACCCCGGATCAAGTCCGGGGTGACGGGAGCATGGTGGCATGACCTGGACTCAGTGGAGCCAGTCCTACCTCGGCGATGTCGGCGGCTGGCTGGCGTGGAACACCGCGATGGTGCTCCTCATCGCGCTGCCGGTGATGCTCGCTGTCGCAATGCTGATCTACGCCGACCGCAAAATCTGGGCGGCGATGGCGTTGCGGAAAGGGCCGAACGTCGTCGGTCCATTCGGGCTGCTGCAGTCGTTCGCCGACGGGCTGAAAGTGTTCCTGCAGGAAACGATCATCCCATCGAGTGCGAACAAGGGGCTATTCCTGCTCGCGCCGATTATCACTTTCACTGTGGCATTGATCGTTTGGGCGGTCATTCCGTTCGACGCCGGCATGGCACTCGCCGATATCAACGTCGGGCTGCTCTACATCCTCGCGGCGTCGTCGCTCGGCGTTTACGGAATCATGATGGCTGGTTGGTCGTCGAACTCAAAATACCCGTTTTACAGCGCGCTGCGTGCCGCTGCTCAGATGGTTTCTTATGAAGTCAGCATCGGATTCGTGCTGATTTCGGTCGTGCTGTGGGCGGGATCGTTCAACCTGTCGGCCATAGTCGAGGCACAGCGGTCGCATTTGTGGATCACCAACGGCTTCGGCTTCAACCCGCTGTTCTTCCCGATGGCAGTGGTGTTCTTCATCAGCTCGCTCGCGGAGACTGCACGCGCGCCGTTCGATCTGACCGAGGCCGAAAGCGAGCTCGTCGCGGGCTATCAGACCGAATATTCGAGCATGGCCTTCGCGCTGTTCTGGCTCGGCGAATATGCCAATGTCATCTTGATGGCGGCGCTCAACGCGATCCTGTTCTGGGGCGGGTATCTGCCGCCGGTCGACTGGGCACCGCTCTATGTCGTGCCGGGCATCCTGTGGCTGTTCCTCAAGATCCTCGTCTTCTTCTTCATCTTTAGCTGGGTGAAGGCGACCGTGCCGCGCTACCGCTACGACCAGTTGATGCGGTTAGGCTGGAAAATCTTCCTGCCGATCTCGCTGATCTGGGTGGTGCTGATCTCGGGCTATCTCATGGTTTACAGGTATTCCGCATGAACGTCGCCCATCTCATCAAAACCTTCACGCTGTGGGAATTCGTCAAGGCGCACGCGCTGACCTTGAAGTATTTCTTCAAGCCCAAGGCGACGATCAACTACCCCTATGAAAAGAACCCGATTTCGCCGCGGTTCCGGGGCGAACATGCGCTGCGCCGCTATCCCAACGGCGAGGAGCGTTGCATCGCGTGCAAGCTGTGCGAGGCGGTGTGTCCGGCGCAGGCGATCACCATCGAGGCGGAACCGCGCGCCGACGGGTCGCGGCGCACGACGCGCTACGATCTCGACATGACCAAGTGCATCTATTGCGGCCTTTGCGCCGAGGCGTGCCCGGTCGATGCCATCGTCGAGGGGCCGAATTTTGAATTCGCGACCGAAACGCGCGAGGAATTGATCTACGACAAGTCGAAACTGCTCGACAACGGCGACCGGTGGGAGCGGACCATCGCCGCGAACCTTGCCGCCGATGCCCCGTACCGGTAGGCGGCGCGCATCGTGATTCAGGTCCTCGCCTTTTACCTTTTTGCCAGCGTTGTGGTGTTGTCGGCGGTGCTGACGATCACGGCGCGCAACCCCGTGCATTCGGTGCTGTGGCTGATCCTCGCGTTCTTCAACGCAGCGGGGTTGATGCTGATCCTCGGCGCAGAGTTCATCGCGATGCTGCTGGTCATCGTTTATGTCGGCGCAGTTGCGGTGCTGTTCCTGTTCGTCGTCATGATGCTGAACATCGATTTCGCCGAAGCGCGCGAGGGGTTCACCAAATATCTGCCGTTCGGGTTACTGGTCGCCGCGATCCTGATTGCCGAGACATTGTTCGCGACAGCGGCGTGGAACGCGGGGCCGATTATTCTTGAGAACCGCGCGGGTGTGACGCCGCAAGCAATGCCGAATATCGAGGCGCTGGGCGCGCTGCTCTACACCAAATATGTCTATGTGTTCGAGGGCGCGGGACTAGTGCTGCTCGTCGCGATGATCGGCGCGATTGTGCTCACCCACCGCGCGCGCGGTGGCGTAAAGGCACAGAATATCAGCCGCCAGGTTCAGCGCCGCCCGCAGGACGCAGTGCGGATCGTCAAGGATGTGACCGTGGGCGCGGGGGTGGAGCTGTGAAGCGGATACGGTGTGTAATTGGGGACAGTCCCCAATTGCGTTACGCATTGCGATGCGCCGTGTGGTCATTCTCGCAATTGGGGACTGTCCCCAATTATGTGGAGCGCGCGTCATGATTGGCGTCCACCATTATATCACCGTCAGCGCGATCCTGTTCGTGCTCGGGGTGCTCGGCATTTTCATCAACCGCAAGAATATCATCATCATTCTGATGGCTATCGAGCTGATTCTGCTGAGCGTGAACATCAATCTCGTCGCGTTCAGCGTTTATCTCGGCGATCTCGTCGGACAGGTGTTCGCGATGTTCGTGCTGACCGTGGCGGCGGGGGAAGCGGCGATCGGGCTGGCCATTCTCGTCATCTATTTCCGTGGACGCGCAACGATTGCGGTCGACGATGTCAACCGGATGCGGGGGTGACGGTGTCAAGCCAGCCTATTTGGGGACAGTCCCCAATTAGCAGTATGCCGTGCTGCAGCTCGAATTGTGTGCGCGAGCTAATTGGGGACTGTCCCCAAATAGGCGGAGTGCGCGGCTGATGCTGACGATCAAGATCATGGTCTTCCTGCCGCTGCTGGCCGCGCTCGTCGCGGGCCTTGGCGGCCGCATGATCGGGAACACAGCGGCCAAGATCGTCACGACGGGCGCGCTGTTCGTGTCGTGCGCGATCGCGTGGACCGTGTTCCTCGACTATATGCACGGAGCGCCCGCGCAGGTCGTGCCGGTGCTCGACTGGATCCGGTCGGGCGATATGGTCGTCGATTGGTCATTGCGGATCGATACGCTGACGGCGGTGATGCTCGTCGTCATCACCAGCGTGTCGGCGCTCGTCCATCTCTACAGCTGGGGCTATATGGCTGAAGATCCCAGCCAGCCGCGCTTCTTTGCCTATCTCTCGTTGTTCACCTTCGCGATGCTGATGCTGGTGACCGCCGACAACCTCGTCCAGATGTTCTTCGGTTGGGAAGGGGTGGGTCTCGCCTCCTACCTGTTGATCGGATTCTGGTATCACAAGCCGAGCGCCAATGCCGCCGCGATCAAGGCATTCGTCGTCAACCGCGTCGGCGATTTCGGCTTTTCGCTGGGCATTTTCGGGACGTTTCTGGTGTTCGGCACAGTGTCGATCCCCGCGATCCTGGAGGCTGCGCCCGGCATGACGGGCAGCACCATCGGCTTCCTCGGGATGCGCGTCGATACGATGACGTTGCTGTGCCTGCTGCTGTTTGTCGGCGCGATGGGGAAATCGGCACAGCTGGGGCTACACACTTGGCTGCCTGACGCGATGGAGGGGCCAACGCCGGTTTCCGCGCTCATCCACGCCGCGACGATGGTGACCGCAGGCGTCTTCATGGTTAGTCGCCTGTCGCCGATGTTCGTCGTGTCGCCGACCGCGATGATGGTCGTGACCTATGTCGGTGCGGCGACCGCGCTGTTCGCGGCGACAGTCGCGCTGACGCAGACCGACATCAAGCGCGTGATCGCCTATTCGACGTGTAGCCAATTGGGTTATATGTTCTTTGCCGCAGGTGTAGGTGCCTTCAACGGGGCGATGTTTCACCTGTTCACGCACGCGTTCTTCAAGGCGCTGCTGTTCCTCGGTGCCGGGTCGGTGATCCACGCGATGCACCATGAACAGGATATGCGGTTTTACGGCGGTTTGCGGAAATCCATTCCGCTGACCTTCTATGCCATGCTCGCCGGAACGCTGGCGATTACCGGCGTCGGCATTGCGGGCGTGTTCGGTTTTGCCGGTTTCTATTCAAAGGACGCAATTATCGAGGCGACGTTCGCGAGCGGGACGCAGAACGGCTATGTTGCATTTGCCGTCGCGGTGTTCGCGGCGCTGCTGACCAGTTTCTATTCGTGGCGGCTGATGTTCCTGACCTTCTGGGGCAAGCCACGCTGGATCGAGTCCGAGCATATCCAGCATAGCGTCCACAAGACGCCCGAAACCGTGAGCGACCCGACGGGCGGCTATCACCCGCACGAAAGCCCGTGGTCGATGCTGGTGCCACTGGGACTGCTAACGGTGGGCGCGGTGTTCTCGGGCTATGTGTTCCACGGTCTGTTCCTCGACCCCGAGGAAGGGATGGCATTCTGGAGCGGTAGTCTCTCGTTCGACACGCATCTGATGCACGCGATGCACGAGGTGCCGCTGCTCGTGAAACTGTCGGCGACAATCGTCATGCTGCTCGGCCTCGGTGGCGCGTGGTTCGCCTACATCCGCTATCCCGAAATCCCGGCCAAATTCGTTGCCAGCGCGGGCGGGCTCTACCGCTTCCTGCTCAACAAATGGTATTTCGACGAACTCTACGACCGGCTGTTCGTGAAACCGTCGTTCGCCTTCGGGCGGCTGTTCTGGAAGACCGGTGACGAGGGGACGATTGACCGCTTCGGGCCGAATGGTGTGGCGGCGGTTGTCGTCATGGGCAGCCGCGCGGCAGTGCGGTTCCAGTCGGGCTATCTCTATACTTACGCGCTCGTGATGCTGCTTGGGCTTGCAGCGGCGGCAACCTGGGTGATGACGCGGTGA
>JANNCK010000329.1:0-10075 GCA_031386545.1 Sphingomonadales bacterium | reverse complement strand
TGAAGAGCGACGATCCCAACTGGATTTTGACCGACACCGACGAGTCCGCCTGATGCGGATCGCAGCGGCGGGCCTCGCGCTGGCACTATCTGCCTGTGCTGGGGGTATTGTCCCGCCAGCACCGATGACCGTCCGCCCTGTGCCGGTTGCGACCACGCCTGCGCCCCGCCCTGCTGCACCGGCTGTGAAGCCGTCCGTCGTCCCCACCGGAGCCAATGCGCGCTCTGCCGGTTTTGCTGCCGGTCCCGACGTATCGACACTGCCGATCACCGTGGAGCAAGCCAATCGTGCGCTGGTCGCGTTCCGGCTCAGTTGTCCGGCTTTACAACGGCGCAATGACGCTTCGGGACTGACACAGGGCCGGGACTGGACGGCCGTTTGTACCGCGGAAGCGGATGCGCCGGAGGCAAAGGCTTTTTTCGCGGCACAGTTTGAAACGCTGCGTGTCGGCACCGGCCAAGCCTTTGCAACAGGGTATTACGAACCCGAAATTCAGGGCAGCCGGGTCCGCGACGCCGCCAACCAGGTTCCGGTTTATGCCAAGCCGACTGATCTGGTCGAAGTCGAACTCGGCCAATTTGCTGACTCGCTGAAGGGCAAAATGGTCCGCGGACGCGTCGCGGGTACGACATTCATTCCGTATTTTGACCGGACCGCAATTGAGGAGGGCGCGCTTTCAGGGCGAGTTCCCGAGATTGCTTGGGCGGCAGACCCCATCGAGTTCTTTTTCCTGCAAGTACAGGGTTCGGGGCGGTTGCGGCTGCCTGACGGGTCAGTGATGCGGATCGGTTATGCCGGACAGAACGGGCGCGACTATACCGGTATCGGCGCATTGATGCGGGACCGGGGTCTGGTTGGACCCGGACAATTGTCGATGCAGGGTATTATGGCGTGGCTGCGCGCCCACCCCGAAGAGGGGCGCGCCATCATGCGCGAGAACAAGAGCTGGGTGTTTTTCCGCGAACTCACCGGGGCAGGGCCGATTGGTGCACTCGGTATCGCAGTAACAACGCGCGGCACGGTGGCAACCGATCCTGCCTTTGTGCCTCTCGGCGCGCCAGTGTGGCTCGACCTCGACCGTGGGGAGGCCGATGGCCTGTGGGTGGCGCAGGATACGGGCGGCGCAATCAAGGGGGCCAACCGCTTCGATACATTCTGGGGTGCAGGCGATGAGGCACGCCGGATTGCGGGCGGTATGTCCGGACGCGGCGCTGCCCTTATTCTGGTGCCGCGCGGCACATTGGCGCGCCTGACAGTCCCGCCGACCGATGCCGCGCGCGCTCAGCCCTGAAGAGCGCGCGCTCTGGCGACGCGTCACTGCCGATATTCGGGGCCACAAGGCTGAAAAAACTGTGGGTGGCGCACCCGTAGCCGTGCGCCAAACGAATGTTGTCCGACCAGCGTCGCTGGTACCCAAGCTACAGCCCGCGCGTCCCGGCGCGCAGGGCACTACGCTTGACGGCAAATGGGACCGTGATCTGCGCACCGGCAAGGTGACGCCCGACCGACTGATTGATCTCCACGGTTGCACACTGACCCAAGCACATGCCCACGCGCTATCGGCGCTCGACAGCGCGGTTGCGGCGGGAGACCGGCTGATCGTCGTGGTGACGGGGCGTGCCCCTGCACCGGACCGGACGCGGATTGATCGTCCGTTACGCGGGATTATCAGGGCATCCATCGGTGACTGGTTGCGCGCATCGCCACTGGCAGGACGCATTGCTGCCATCCGTCCCGCACATGCCAGACACGGTGGTGCGGGCGCGCTCTATATCGTTTTGCGGCGGACAGACCGCGGCTGACGGCCCAGTGTTAAAAGATTTGTTAACAAGCGACGTGCGACAGGGCTGCAAATGCGGTTGAAGTAACCGCCCTTGTTAGGGACAGCAGGGATTGTGGGACGGTTGAAAGCACTGACGCTAAAATCGCGCGCCGACGCCTTTGCGTTCTGCGTAGGTGCGACGGCGTTTGTCCTGGCACTGCTGGATGTGGCACATCTTCCAGATGTGGCAGCCGTATTTCGGGCTGTCGCAGTCGCAGTTATTTGCGCGATACTATGCTGGGCATCGGCTGAACGCGCGCTTGCTGGTCTGGCAGAAGCTGTCGATGCCGCCACTGCGCGGATCATGGACGCAGCGGCGGGCGATTTGACAAGTCCGACGCCTGCCAAAGTCAGCAGCGCCATTCCGCTGCTCTCCGGCGCCATGGACGGTATGTTTGCGCAGGTGCGCGCCAACCTCGAAAGCGCGACGACGTTGGCGCTGTTCGATCCGATTACATCGCTGCCCAACCGAACACATTTTCGCCATGAGGCAGAACGCGCGATGAACGGCGTGCCCAAGGGGCAGATGTCGGCGCTGGCCTTTATCGACCTCGACAACTTCAAATCAGTCAATGACACGCAGGGACATGCTGGGGGCGACCGGCTGCTTGCCAAGGTGGCCAACCGTTTACGGGCCATTGCCGCCGGAGAAGTTGTGCGCCACGCCGGTGCCGCTGGCGAAACCATAGTCGGTCGCCATGCCGGCGACGAGTTCACCGTATATTTTCCGCATGTCGATGACCGCCGAGACGCCGCGCGGCTTGGCGATTTGCTGATGGCGGCGCTGTCCAAGCCATTTGACTCCGAAGGGCAGCAAATCGGCGTCGGGGCGTCGGTGGGCATTGCGCTGTCGCCCGAACACGGGACGACGTTGACGACACTGATGCGCGCCGCCGATGTCGCGATGTATCATGCGAAAGCGAGCGGGCGCGGCCAGTATCAATTCTATGCCGAGTTGCTCGCCGAGCGGATGGCGCAACGCACGCAACTGGAAGTGGAATTACGCAACGCGATTGAACGTCGCGAATTCACGGTGGTGTTTCAGCCCCAAGTCCGGCTGAGCGATGGCGATGTGACCGCTGTCGAAGCCTTGTTGCGCTGGAACCACCCGGTCGACGGGTTACGCCTGCCAGCGAGCTTCATCGAGTGCGCCGAGGAAAGCGGGCTGATTATCGAAATTGGCGACTGGGCGATCGAGGCTTTAGCGCAACTCGTCGCCTCGTGGCCGCAATCGCCGCTGGCACCGCGTATTGCGGTCAACCTTAGTCCACGCCAGATTGCCCGCCCCGAGTTTTTCACACGTTTAAACAGCGCCCTTTTACGGCACAAAGCGCCCTTGTCGCTGATGCAGTTCGAGGTCAGTGAAGCCGTGTTGATGGAATGCGGTGAGAAAGCTCTAGACCATCTTCGCGCTTTGCGGCGCGCTGGTGCGATGATCGCGATTGATGACTTCGGCGCGGGATCATCAAGCCTGGCACGACTGCGCTCGTTGCCCTTTGACGCCGTGAAACTTGACATCAGCCTGATTGCGGGGATCGACACCGACCCGGCGGCGCGTGACGTGGTGCAGGCAGTAATTGGCCTCGTCCACAGCCTTGGCGCCAAGGCAATTGCCGAGGGCGTCGAGACCGTCGGTCAGTTTGATATGCTGCGCGTGATGGGGTGCGATTGCGCGCAGGGCTTTGTGATTGCGCCGCCGATGCTCGAAGCCGATTATAAGGTCTGGGCAGGCAGCGCGCGGGAAAGAATGCGCGCGTAGATTTCGGTAAGCGCGGTCAGATCGACGAGAGCGACCGCTTCGTCGAGCTTGTGCATCGTCGCATTGCATAAGCCGAATTCGACGGTCGGGCAAAGCCGCGACAAAAAGCGCGCGTCAGAGGTGCCGCCGGTGGTCGACAGTTCCGGGTCGATACCGGTGACGTCGCGAACCGCATCGGCGACCAGCGTGCTGAGCGCGCCGGGCGGGGTGAGGAATGCCTCGCCAGACACTTTGGCAGTCACGGTCGCGCGAGGGGTAATCGTTGTCGCAAGTGTGCGGATACGCTCGACCAGCGCATCACCGCGATGCAGGTCGTTGAACCGGATGCTGAGCCGCGCGGTCGCCGTGGCCGGGATCACGTTGGTAGCGGGATTACCGACATCGACGGTCGTGACTTCGATGTTCGATGGCTGGAACCAGTCGGTGCCCTCGTCGAGGCTGATTTTGTCGATTTCGGCGAGAATGCGGACGAGCGGGCGAACGGGATTGTCGGAAAGGTGGGGGTAGGCGACGTGGCCCTGCGTCCCGGCGACCTCGATCCAGATATTGACCGATCCGCGCCGCCCGATCTTGATCGTATCGCCGAGGCGGTTTGCGGAAGTGGGTTCGCCGACAAGGCACAGGTCAGGGACGAGGCCGCGCGCTTGCATCCGTTCGATCAGCGCGACGGTGCCATAGGTCGCGGGGCCTTCCTCGTCGCCGGTCATGATGAGGGTCAGGCGGCCCGTGTGGTCGGGGTTCCGTCCGGCAGCCGCGGCGAAGGCAGCGATGCTCCCTTTCATATCCACCGCGCCACGACCGTGGAGCAGGTCACCGCGTATAACGGGCGAAAACGGGTCCGAGGCCCAGCCTACGCCCGGCGGGACAACATCGAGGTGCCCGGCAAAGGCGAAATGCGGCCCGGTGTCGCTCCCCCGCGTAGCAAGCAGGTTTTCGACGGGGCCATCGGGAGCTTCGCCAATTATGAAGCGGTCCACGTCGAACCCCTGTGCGGCAAGTGTAGACTCTAGCACGTCAAACACCGCGCCGGTTGCCGGCGTGATGCTGGGGGCGGAGATCAGGGCCTTGGCGAGCGGGAGGGCGTCAGTCATATAGTCCTTCATGCCCAAACTGAACCTTGACGCAATCCCACAATCCAATGCGACCGGTTATCCATCGCCATTCGACCGCGAAGTCGCGGGCCGGATGTGGCGGCGGCTGGCCCCGGCCGCGGGGCTAACCGAGCTGGGCGCGAGCCATGTCGTTCTGAAACCCGGGGCGTGGTCATCGCAACGCCACTGGCATGACGGCGAGGACGAACTGGTCGTGATGATCGCGGGCGAAGGGGTGATGATCGAAGATGGGGGCGAGACATTGCTCGGTACGGGCGACTGCGCGGCATGGGCGAAAGGATCGACCGACGGCCACCATATCGTCAATCGCAGCGATGCCGACTGCGTTTTCGTGGCGATTAGCGCGGGGCCGAGCGCGGGCGGGGGATATTCCGATATCGACATGCTTTTCACTGACGACAACCGTTATACGCGCAAGGACGGCACGGATTACAACAGCACCCGAGTTTAGCGCCGAGATTCGGAAGGTCACAAAGGTCACACCTGAAACGTGTCACCAGACCTGCTGCTCTGGGATGTAGATTAAAAGCCGACTTAATTATATAACCTATAAGGTTATTCATGTCAAGCGGTATTTCAGGTGTCAGATAAATGTCGCTTCTAAAACTGCAGCGCGCAGTTCGGGAATACCCATGCCTTTTTCGCTCGATGTTGCGATGATGTCAGGGTGGGCGGCTGCGCGCTTGCGGATGGCTTCGGCGGTGCGCGCCATAACGTCGGCGAGGTCCGTCGCTTTAATTTTATCCGACTTGGTTATGACTACGCGGTAGCTGACGGCAGCGGCGTCGAGCATCGCCATGATCTCCTCATCGACCGATTTTACGCCGTGGCGCGCGTCGATGAGGACGAAGGCGCGGCCGAGCACCTGACGCCCGCGAAGATAGTCGTTGATCAGAAACCGCCACTTCTTGACGACATCCTTGGGCGCTTCGGCAAAGCCATAGCCAGGCATGTCGACCAGCCGGAATCGAACGGGGTCGCCGACCTCGAAGAAATTCAGCTCCTGCGTCCGCCCCGGCGTGTTGGACGTGCGCGCCAAGCCATTGCGGTTGGTCAGCGCATTGAGCAGCGACGACTTGCCGACGTTTGAGCGGCCCGCAAAGGTGACTTCGGGGACCGTAGGTTCGGGCAGGTGGACGAGCGAGGGGGCCGATTTCAGAAAGGTGATGGGGCCGGAGAAGAGCTTCCGCGCCGTTTCCAGTATCTCGTCATTAGCTTCCGTCATGCTGAACTTGTTTCAGTATCCACCTGTCCGCACGGCGACTGCATCGGCGGAGGGGTGGACCCTGAACCAAGTTCAGGGTGAAGGGGTAAAGGTTTATACATGCTGGCTAAGCCACCGTCGGCGCGGCGGGTGAGTTCCTGAGCTCGGGATAGCGCGAATACAGCCATTTCTGTTGCGCGATCGTCAGGATATTCGACGTCGCCCAATAGAGCTGCAGGCCCGCCGCAAACGGTGCCATGACGAACATCAGCACCCACGGCATGAGTGCAAACATCTGTGCCTGCACCGGATCGGGCATGGGCGGGTTCAGCTTGAACTGGAGGTGCATCGTGACGCCCAGAATGATCGGCAGCACCCCGATGGCAATGATCGCCGGGGGTGTGAACGGTAGCAGGCCGAACAGGTTGATCGGCGTCAGTGGATCGGGGACCGACAGATCCTGAATCCATGCGACGAGCGGCTGGTGCCGCATTTCGATGGTCAGCATCAGCACCTTATATAGCGCAAAGAAGATCGGCATCTGGATAAAGACCGGGAGACAGCCCGCGAGCGGATTGATCTTTTCAGTCTTGTAGAGCTCCATGATTTCCTTTTGCTGGCGGGTTTTGTCGTCCTTGAAGCGATCCTGAATCGCTTTCATTTTTGGCTGGACGATCCGCATCGCCGCCATCGACTGAAACTGTTTTTGCGCAATGGGGAACATCAGGCCGCGGATAACCAAGGTCAGTGCCATGATCGCCAGCCCGAAATTGCCGATGATGCCGAACAGCCAGTGGAGAAAGTGGAAAAGCGGCTTTTCAAAAACCTCGAACCAGCCCCAGTCGATGGCCTTGCCGAACAGCGGAATTTTATACGCTTCCTCGTAGGAATCGAGTGCGTTGATCTGTTTTGCACCCGCAAAGAAATTAGTGACCACGCTGGCGGCGCGACCGGGTGCGACAGTCACCGGTGACCGCATGATGTCAGCCTGAAAGCTACCCTCGCCCGCGCGGAATGCGGCATCAATGCGCGCTGCTCCCTGTGGCGCAAGCGCCGTCAGCCAGTATTTATCGCCAAAGCCCAGCCAGCCGCCCAGCCCGTTGGCGCTGTTGACGCCAGGAACTGCCTTGGTCCCGAAAATCCGGTCCCAAAAGCCAACCTCGGTTGCGGTGAGATAGCTGTAATCAATGTCGTAATTGACCGCCCCGTTGATGGCCATCAGCGGACCGATATGTGCCACCCAATTGTCGAGGTCAGCAGGCTTTTCTGCACGATTGACCACCGCATAGGGCCGCGCAACGATCGGTGCGGCGCTGGTATTGGCAATGCGCTGGTCGACCGTGAACATATATTGGTCGTCAACGGCAATCTTAAGAACGAAAATCTGGCCTTGCCCATTGTCCCAGCGCAGGGTGACCGGCGAAGTCGGGGTTAATTCAGCCTTGTCGGCGGTCCACACCGTGTCGGCATTGGGCACGACAATGCCCGCACCCATCCAGTCGAAGCTCGCGAAATAAGCCTGTGGGGCGCCCTGTGGTGACAGCAGGCGCACATTGGGCGAGTTTTTGGCAATCGTCTCGCGGTATGTACTGAGCACGAGATCGTCGATCCGAGCGCCCTTGAGGTTCAATGATCCGGTGACGCGGACATTGCGAATGGGCAGACGCGGCGATGCGGCGATGACCTGTTCGTGCGATTGTTTCGCCGCCTGTTTGACGACGGCAGGCGGGGAGCCGGGGGCGGGCAGGGGCGCGGTCTTACTGCCCTCGACCTTGGTGACCGCTGGTTTGGCGGTCGGAAACCAATAGCTCGCAACAGCGCTCCACCCGAACAGGATGAGGCCCGACAAGACGATGGCGAGGATGAAATTGCGCTGTTCGGACTGCACGGGGGCGTTGCTTTCGCTAGGAAATTCGGGAAAATTAAATCAGGGAACCGGATCATAACCGCTGCCGCCCCAAGGGTGGCAACGGGCAAGGCGGCGGGCCGACAGCCAACCCCCCTTTAGCGCCCCATAGCGCCCTAGTGCCTCAATCGCATAGGCCGAACATGATGGCATGTAGCGGCAGCTGGGCGGCAGGATGCGCGACGGGCCGATTTGCCACCCGCGCGCCACGAGGATGAGCAGGCGGGTAATCACCGTTTGACCTTTGCCAGTGCTTTGCCGAGCTCGACCTTGAGCGCGGCATATTCCCGCTCGACGCCGCCGACGCGCCCGATCAGGACGTGGTCGGCTCCGGCAACGCCATCGGTGGCCAGCACTTCACGCGACAGCGAGCGCAAGCGGCGCTTCATGCGGTTGCGGACAACCGCATTGCCGATTTTTTTGGTGACAGTAAATCCAACGCGCGCCGTATCATCGCCATCGTCACGGTCGCGTACCAGCAGAACGAATCCCGGCATCGGGGCGCGCTTACCGGCGTTCGCCGCGAGAAAAAAAGCGCGGCGGGGGAGCGTCTGCATTTTAGGTGTCGCGTATTTCGGTTCGGCGGACCCGCCGCCCACGAAATCGCTCAGGCCGAAAGCTTGTGACGACCGCGTGCGCGGCGCGCGCGGATCACGGCACGACCGCCTACCGTCGCCATACGATGACGAAAACCGTGGCGACGCGCACGGACGAGGTTGCTGGGCTGGAAAGTGCGCTTCATCGATCATGCCTTCGGTATCGAAACAGAAAAAAGGCCGCTCGCCCTTGCGAACGACCAATGCTGCCGCTGCGCCTATGCGCGGAGCGGTCAAAAGTCAATCGACCTAAAGCGCATTGGAATCGCGTTTGCCAATCGACGCACGGCGGCGCGCACTGCCGCGGCGCAGACCGCGATCGGCGAGTGCCCCGTGCTTGGGCCAGCGCCGCTTGAGCCGGACATACAGCCGCTTCGACCATTTGGCGTACCGCAACAGCAAGGTGAGGCCCGCGACAAAAAGTGGAATGAACCCCGGCCCGGGCAGCGGCCCGACGATCACCGCGACCACACACAACAGGACGCCCGTCGCAACCAGCAGGTTGCGTCCGACAGAACTGCGCTCGAACGCACGCCAACGGTTACCTAGTCTCATATTAGTGATGTGGGCTGTGCCGGTTGCGTTCGCAAGGCAGACCGGCTTAGATCATTTTTTGCATATAGCTTGGCGGGGGCATAAATGGTCGCGACGGTACCGACAGTTGCGTATCTGGGGCTGGAGGCGCGAAGCGTCGAGGTGCAATGCTCGTTGATCCCGGGCCTGCCGCGCTTCGATGTCGTCGGGCTGGGCGACAAGGCGGTCAACGAGAGCCGCGAGCGGGTGCGCGGGGCGATTGCCTCGCTCGGCCTTGCATTGCCGCCCAAGCGGATCACGGTGAACCTGTCGCCCGCCGATTTGCCCAAGGAGGGGTCGCATTATGATCTACCGATTGCGCTGGCGGTGCTGGGCGCGATGGGGGTTGTCGATGCCGAGACACTGAGCGGCTATGTTGTTGTCGGCGAGCTCGGCTTGAACGGCCGGATTGCGCCGTCACCTGGCGTGTTGCTCGCGGCACTTCATGCGTCGGGGGCGGGGCAGGGGCTGGTCTGCCCCGAACCGCAAGGTCCAGAGGCGGCATGGGCGGGCGAAGTCGAAGTTATTGCCGCGCCTGACCTGTTGTCATTGCTCAACCATTTCAAAGGATCGGCTTTGCTGCCGCCACCCGCTGCCGGTGTGGTCGAGGAACGCAATCACGGCCCCGATCTGGCGCAGGTCAAGGGGCAGGAGACCGCTAAACGCGCGGTCGAGATTTCGGCGGCGGGGGGCCATAATCTGCTGATGGTCGGCCCGCCGGGGTCGGGCAAGTCGCTGATGGCGGCGTGCATTCCGGGGATTTTGCCCGATCTGACCGCGAGCGAGGCCCTGGAAGTGTCGATGGTCGCGTCGGTTGCCGGAGAGCTGACCGGTGGGCGGCTGATCCGGACGCGGCCCTTCCGGTCGCCGCATCATTCGGCCTCGATGGCCGCGCTGACCGGTGGCGGGTTGCGGGTGAAACCGGGCGAAGTCAGTTTGGCGCATCTTGGCGTGCTGTTCCTCGACGAACTGCCCGAATTCCAGCGCGCGGTGCTCGATTCGCTGCGGCAGCCGCTGGAAACCGGCAGCGTCAGCGTCGCGCGCGCCAACGCGCATGTGACCTTTCCGGCGCGGGTGCAGCTGGTCGCGGCGATGAACCCGTG
>JANNCK010000322.1:0-6726 GCA_031386545.1 Sphingomonadales bacterium | reverse complement strand
GGCGACGCCCAGAAATTTCTCAGCATCGAGCGCGGCCATGCAGCCCATGCCTGCTGCGGTTACCGCCTGACGGTAGATTTTATCGGTAACGTCGCCTGCGGCAAAGACACCCGGGACCGAAGTCCGCGTCGAGCCGGTCTCGACAAGCAGATAGCCGCCATCGTCCATCGGCAAATGCCCCTTGAAGATAGCCGTCGCGGGCGAATGGCCAATCGCGACGAACCCGCCATCGGCGACGACATGCGATGTCGCACCAGTGACTGTGTCGACCAGATCGGCACCGACCATCCCCTCGGGATCGCCTGCGCCGACAAAAGCCTCGACACGCTTGTTGAACAGCACCGAGATTTTCGGATTGGCGAACAGCCGGTCCTGCAGGATTTTTTCGGCGCGCAAATGGTCACCACGGTGGATGAGCGTCACGTCGGGGCTGTGGTTGGTCATGTACAGCGCCTCTTCGACAGCAGTGTTGCCGCCGCCGATCACGATCACCTTTTTACCGCGGTAGAAGAACCCGTCACACGTTGCACAGGCGCTGACGCCCTTGCCCTGCAACCGGACTTCGCTGTCGAGGCCGAGCCAGCGTGCTTGTGCACCGGTCGCGATCACCAGCGTGTCACAGACGTATTTTACGCCGCCGTCGCCAGTCAGGGTGAAGGGACGCTGCGACAGGTCGACATCGACAATCGTGTCCCAGACCATCGTCGCGCCGACGTGTTCGGCCTGTTTTTGCATCTGCTCCATGAGCCATGGCCCCTGAATTACATCGGCAAAGCCCGGATAATTTTCGACATCGGTGGTGATGGTCAGTTGTCCGCCCGGCTGAATTCCCTGCACAACCAGCGGATTGAGCCCCGCGCGCGCGGCATAGATAGCAGCGCTCAGGCCCGCAGGCCCCGAACCGAGGATCAACATGCGGGTCGTGTGGGTATCGGCCATGACGGTCTTTCGCTGGAACGTAACGCCTCGTTACATCCGGCAGCGAGGACCAAGGTCAAAAATGGTAGCGGAGGAGGGATTTGAACCCCCGACCCCAGGATTATGATTCCCGTGCTCTAACCAACTGAGCTACTCCGCCCCGATTCAGGCCCCGTGTGGACCCCCCTTGCGGGAGCGCGGCCTATAACAGCGCCGCGAAAAGCGTCAACTAGGCGCTTTCATAGCGTGGCCGGTGCCGAACGCCCAAGCCCCGACGGCTTCCCACGGCCCGCCGCGATACCACCACGCCGCCAGCCCGGCGACGACAAGCGGACGCGGGGTAAAACCGGCGGACAATGTGGCGAGCAATGCGCGGGCGGTGTCCGGCTTCACCTTGTTCTGGACCGTGATATGCGGTCGCCAGCAGTTGCGGTCCTGCGGCATTAACAACGGCGCAAACCGGTCGGCAATGCGGGCACGCACTGTTTGAAGATCAGGGCTATCGATGCGATAGGCCACACCCCGCCCCAGCGACACCAGCGAGGAGAGCCGCGCCACCGGTGCCGTTTCGCGCGATGCGTCTTTCAGCAAACTGCACAATTCGCGTTCAACCGAAGGCGGCAGGTGATGGAACAGGGTAAGATGGGCACGCAAAACATTGCGATCAGGCGGGAAGTGCGCGCGACGCAAAGCATCTGCCCAAGCGAAATCCTCTCGCCCGAGCAGTGCTGTTACGATGATCGGGGCAGAGTTCACGACTAACGTCACACTGCACCTGTTTCAGGATCCACGCCTTCGCCCGAACAGCCGTACCGGCGGAAAAGTGGATGCTGAAACGAGTTCAGCATGACGGCGTCGCCGTCACTTCTTGAGGCTGAGCCCGCCGAAACGCTTGTTAAAGCGTGCAACCTGACCACCGGCGTCGAGCATCGTGCCCTTGCCGCCGGTCCATGCCGGATGCGCGAGCGGATCGATTTCGAGCGTCATGAGATCGCCCTCTTTACCCCAGGTCGAGCGCGTCTGGAACTCGGTGCCGTCGGTCATCTTGACGCGGATCATGTGGTAATCGGGGTGGCCGGTGCTTTTCATATCGTAGCTTTCTGGTGTGTGGCTGGTTCCGACCAGCCTCGAAAGGAAGCGGCGCGCATAGCGATGGCGCGCTGCCAACGCAACCTATTCAGGCGCGTCGGCAATCATAGCGGTAAAACTTGCCTCGGCGGCAAGCTTGTCGCCCAACATCGCGCGACCGGTGAATTTGCATACCGCGCTGCGCTTTTGGACGAATTGAACTTCGAGACGCAACAGGCAGCCGGGTTCCACCGGTGCACGAAATTTCGCGCCGTCAATCGCCATGAAATAAACGAGCTTGCCCGACCCGGCGAGGCCAAGTGACTCGACAGCCAAAATCCCGGCGGCCTGCGCGAGCGCCTCGACGATGAGGACGCCCGGCATGATCGGCCGACCCGGGAAATGCCCGGCAAAGAACGGCTCGTTGATCGTAACCGCCTTGATCGCAACGATACGTTCGTCGACGACCAATTCCTCGACACGGTCAACGAGCAACATCGGGAAGCGATGCGGCAGCGCCGCCATCACCCCCCGGATGTCGATCTTTGTTTCGCTCACAGGATTTAGCGGCCCGGTGCCGTCGGGGTTGTCGGCGCAGCTGCTGCGACAGGGGCGATCGTCGACACGCTGGGCAGTTGGGTGTTCAACTGGGCCAGCACATCGGCCGTGACATCAAGTGCAGGCTCATAGGCCAGGATCGATTGGGGGTCGATGGCGACATTGGCACCGCGCGCCTTCATTGTGGCAACAATGATCGGGTTCAGCCGTGCGCTGACCTGCTGGCCGACAAAAGCACGGTTGCGGTTGAAGGTCTCTTCGCGACCGGCGAGTTCTTTCTGGGCATTCTGCTGTTTCACCTGAAACGCCGTAGCCCGCGCCTTCAGCGCCGCGTCGGGCTCTTTGCCAGCGAGGAGATTAACCGCCTGCTGAAGCGCCTGACCCTCGGTCTGGAGCGGACCTGCCAGCGCCTGCTGACGGGCCTGAATCGCATCGGCCTGCACCTTGAGCGCAGCCTGCGCTGCCTTGCACGCGGTGCAATCGCTGAAAACCTTGCCGGTATCGACAACGATCATCTGCGTTGCGGGGGCGCGAACCTGTGCCGATGCAGGCGCGGTAACCAGAGCAACTGCGGCCATCGAGGTCGCAATGAAAATGTTCTTCATTAGAATTGGGTTCCTACGTTGAATGTGAGGGTTTTGGTCTGGTCGCCGTCTTCTTTAAGAAGAACCTTGGCGAGATCGATACGGAACGGCCCGAACGGCGAGTTCCAGTTGACGCCGACGCCGATCGACACGCGCGGGCGTGCCGAATTGCCGTAAAAGAACTCCCTGAACGGTGCGATTGTGCTGACGAAGTTGATCGTCCCGGTTGCGCACCCTGTAGTCGGCCGAAGAGATACAGTGTTGTCGGTGCTATTGATGCATTGCGTCTCGCCTGCTGTAGTCAGCACGTCACGGATGATGCCATTGGGCGCATCGGTCAGCGTCGGGGCACGAATGCCGAATACAGCGCCCGCATCGAGGAAGATTGAAGGCCGCAGCCCGAGTTCCTTTGCCCCTGAGCCCAGCGGAATTTCAAGTTCAAGCCGCGACATATAATAGGCACGGCCACCCAGCGCATCATCGCCGATTTGGTTTCTGTCAGTGACGAAGTCGTTCGGATCGGCGGTCGACGTATCATAGGGCACGCGTTGCACACGCGGGCCTACACCGCGGATGTCAAAGCCCCTGATCTGTGGCTCACCGAGAAAAAAGCGGTCGGTGAGACGAACCGGGTCTGCCCCCGACGGCGGTGTCCCGGTCAGCGGCACAATCGAGCCCGCTTCAGCGCTCAGCGACAAGATAAACCCGCGCAGCACTGACCAATATTTGGCGGCGTTGACCGACTGGCGCAAATATTTGACCGAACCGCCAATGCCCGCAAGATCCTGGCTGAACACGATGCGCTCGCCCCGGCTCGGGCGAATGCGGTTGTTCAGGCTGTCATAGGCGATGCTGTAGCCGAACGACGATGTTGAACGGTTACCGAGCGCGTCGCACAAATAGCGCCCGGCGATCAGCGGGTCGCAAGCGCCGTTAAAGAAATAGGTCCGCCGGTCGAGATCGACTTCATCAAAGCTGAGGCCATAGCGCAACGCGACCGAGAGATATTCGGTTATCGGCAGGCCGGCACGAATCTGGAATCCGGTCGTAACCTGCGAATAGGTGGTGTTGCGCGTGTTGCCGATGAAGTTGAACGAGTTAAAGTCGCGGCGGAAAATATCACCGCCCAGCGCAATGTTGCGGTCGAACAAATAGGGTTCGGTAAAGCCTATTTCGACCGACTTCGAATAGGTCGAGTAATTGACCGACGCACGAAGCTCCTGCCCCTTGCCGCGGAAATTGCGCTGGCGAATTGAAGCGTTGACGATGAAGCGTTCGAGCGACGAGAAGCCCGCTGACAGCTGTAGCTCGCCGGTTGATTTTTCTTCGACGTTCGCGTCGAGCACGATGCGATCCGGAGCCGACCCCTGACGCTGTGCAATTTCAAACTTTTCCTGGAAAAACCCGAGCGACTTGATGCGGTCTTCCGAACGCTTGACCGAGAATGCGTTGAACGCGTCACCCTCGGCAAGACGGAACTCGCGACGCACGACCTTGTCCTGCGTCAGCGTGTTCCCATTCACGTTGATTGCTTCCACGTACACGCGCGGGCTTTCGCCGACGCGGAACGTGATGTTCATCGTCCGGTCTTCCTTGTTCCGGTTGAACACAGGATCGACGTTGGCAAAGGCGTAACCGAACAGCCCTGCAGTTTTGGTGATGTTTTCGACGGTGTCCTCGACCGCCTTGGCGTTATACCAGTCACCGGCTTTCATCGGGATCTGGGTTTTGATCGTGTCGGGCTTGAAGTCGCGGATTTCGCTCTCGGCCAGCACATCACCGAATTTATAGCGCGGCCCTTCCTCGACGACATAGGTCAGGATGAAGTCGCGCTTGTCCGGCGTCAGTTCGGCCACCGCCGAGATCACGCGGAAATCGGCATACCCCTGCGTCAGATAATATTGGCGCAACTTGCCCTGGTCATAAGCGAGTCGGTCGGCGTCATAGGTATCACGCGACGAGAACAGCCGTGTGATCGACGATTCCTTCGTCGCCATCTCGCCTTTCAGCCGGTTGTCCTTGAACACCTCGTTACCGATGATGTTGATGCGGCGGACCTTCGACTTCGGCCCCTCGCTGATTTCATAGACAATATCGACGCGGTTCTGGTCGAGCATGACCATCTTGGGTTCGACCGTCGCGGCAAAGCGGCCCTGACGGCGGTACAGCTCGACAATGCGGCCGATGTCGGCGCGGACCTTGCTGCGCGTGAAAATCTGGCGCGGCGCGAGTTTCAGCTCTTTGCCGAGCTTGTCCTCTTTCAGCCGCTTGTTCCCCTCGAACACGATGCGGTTGATGACCGGGTTTTCGCGGACGAGGATGGTCAACGCGCCATTATCGTCGCGAATCTGGGCATCGGCGAACAATTCGGTATCGAACAGGTCGCGGATCGCCTCGTCGCCCAGTTCCCGCGTATAGGGGCCGCCGGGACGCAGTTTCAGATACGAGCGCACCGTTTCGGCCTCGATGCGCTGCGATCCGATCACATTGATCGAGGTGATCGTGCTGCCCGCTGTCGGGGCGGCACGCGGCGGAGTCGGCGCTGTCGTAAGATCGACCGGTGCGGCGCGTGGCGGACGCTGTTGCGCGACCACTGCAACCGGCAATCCGGCAAGCATCGTTCCGACCATCAGCAACGACAGCGTGCGGCGACCGTGAAGACCCATGCGTTCTGCTTTCAACTTAAATCCCGCCACTAGTCATTATTGCCGCCACGCCCTGCCCGATGCCCGTCCCGCAATCAACCCGCGAACGGGCCAAACAGGCCGAACCCCGCCAGATCGTTGATCGTCACGAACAGCATGAACGCGAGCAGGACGAAAAGGCCCGATCGATATGCCCATTCCTGCGCCGCCAAACCGACCGGTTTCCGGCGAGCCGCCTCAATTGCGTAGAAAACGAGGTGGCCACCATCGAGGGTCGGGATTGGCAGCAGGTTAATGAACCCCAGATTTATGGAAACCATCGTCATGAAGAACAGGAAGCTGACAAAACCGAGCTGCGCGACGCGTTCAGACGTCGCCGCCATCTTTACAGGACCGCCAAGTTCCTTGACCGAGCGGTTGCCGGTAACGATCTGCCCGAGCGCGACGACCATCGTGCGCACCGACAACACCGTAAAGCGCGCGGCGGCGGCGGGCAGTTCGAGCGGAGAAAGCTGAACACGCTCGATGCTTGAAGGACCAATCCCAATGCGCCCGGTCGGAATCTGGACGCCAGTGAGATCTTTAATCGATTCAAGGCGTGGAGTGATGTCGAGGACGACCCGCATCCCCTGACGATCCACGACAAACGTCGTTGGCTGGTTGGCGCGGGCCTGCACGATCAGGCCAATATCCTCGAACCGGTTGATCGCCCCACCATCGACCGACACGATACGGTCGCCCAGCTTCATGCCCGCAGCTTGCGCAGACGAATTTGCCGTGAACACACCAACCTGCGGCGCGATGCGCGGCTCGCCGTAGACGCCGAACAATCCCGCCAGCATCACAATCGCAAACAGGAAATTGACCGCCGGTCCCGCGAAAACAATCAGCGCGCGTTGCCACACCGGTTTCGACTGGAACGTCCGGTTGCGCTCCTCGGCGGGTAGAGCGAG
>JANNCK010000315.1:0-2059 GCA_031386545.1 Sphingomonadales bacterium | reverse complement strand
GCGGTGGCGCGAATTGCTTCCGGTCCGCAAGACGTCGGACATTGTCTCGCTCGGCGAATGCGAGACACCGCTGATCGACCTGCCGCGCCTCGGCAAACGCCACGGCGCACGCGCGCCCATCGTCAAGGATGAGGGCCGCCTGCCGACTGGATCGTTCAAGGCGCGCGGGCTGGTGATGGCGGTGTCGATGGCCAAATCGTTCGGGATCAAGCGCATTGCCATGCCGACCAACGGCAACGCCGGGGCCGCCATGGCTGCCTACTGCGCGCACGCCGGAATCGAGGCGTTTGTGTTCGCGCCCGACGACACCCCCGAGATCAACCTTCGCGAGATCGCATTGCAGGGCGCTAAAGTCTGGCGGGTCAACGGTTTGATCGGCGATTGCGGCGCGATTGTCGGCGCTGGCAAGGAACCGATGGGCTGGTTCGACTTCTCGACGCTCAAGGAACCTTACCGGATCGAGGGTAAGAAGACGATGGGCCTCGAACTCGTCGAACAGCTCGACTGGCAGGTGCCCGATGTCATCTTTTACCCGACCGGTGGCGGCACCGGCCTGATCGGCATGTGGAAAGCCTTTGCCGAGCTCGAGGCCATCGGGCTGATTGGCCCCGAACGCCCGCGCATGGTCGCGGTCCAAGCCTCGGGCTGTGCGCCCATCGTGCGGGCTTACGAAGCGGGCGCGCGCCATGCCGAGAAATGGGAAGATGCGGCAACCGTGGCGGCGGGCATCCGCGTGCCGGGGGCGATCGGCGATTTCCTGATCCTCGACGCGGTGCGCGAATCGGGCGGCTTTGCGATTGCGGTAGGCGACCCCGCGATCATGGCCGCCCGCGACCGCATCGCCCGCGAGGACGGCCTGCTGCTCTGCCCCGAAGGCGCAGCAACAGCGGCGGCATGGGAAGTCGCAGTCGATACCGGCCTGATTGAAGACACCGACCGCTGCGTGCTGTTCAACTGCGCGACGGGGCTGAAATATCCGATGCCGAGGGTGGAGGGGGTGATCGACCGGCATGTGGCGATGAATTGGGGGGCGATGGGCTAGGATATTCAGCGCCGTGAGCAGCTTTAAGGGGCACTGCTGCCAAGCTGTCGCTGTTCGTCAAAATGAGTAACGATCGCCCTCAAGTCTTCGACACGGACCATTAATGAGGTGAGCTTTCGCGTTCGCTGATTCGCCAAGCTTGCGCGATCATCGTCTTCGTATTTGTCTGACATTATATCGACCCAAACAGCTTCCCCGGCGCCGAAGCCGGGATCAAAGGGTTCATGGAACTTGAGCCAACGGCCTGAAACATGACAGCCGGCTGCATACCTACCACGCCGATGCCGTTCACGTTGAGCGAAGCTGATGAGGCCATTCACTGGCTTGTCGCGCATGTGCTTCCTTCTAGCGATAGCTTACAAAGAGCTTTTGTAGCTTGGTCTTTTTGAGTGCTGCTCCGGTAGCATACGGCGATAGCTGCACTGAGATAATAGGGGTTTCACGCAAAGACGCAAAGAAGAAGGAAAAGATGCGAAGTGTTCGGCGCTTGGCTTGTTATTCCCGCTTTCTCGGGAATGACGAAAGGGGGTATGCGGTCTTTGCGTCTTTTTCTTCTTCTTTGCGTCTTTGCGTGAAATATTTTGGCTGTCCTACATGCGCGGGCGATGTCAGGGTTTAAATTGACCGATTCGACCGCGCTCTTTCACACTGTCGATCCCTATCCTCGTCGGCCCGGACTTGATCCGGGCCAAGGCTATTCGCGCATGGTGTTCCCAAAGAAGAAGCCCGGCCCCAGATCGAGTCCGGGGCGACGAGCTTTGAACACCGCATTCAACTCACCGTCACATAGGACCGGCCCAACAGAATTTTCCTGCGACGTCGCGCGACTTTCGTGACTTTCGGCGCGGCCCCTAAACCCGCTCCGCCGAACTCACCGCGTCCGCCGCCCGCAACGCCGCCAGTATTCGTGTCAGATGGTGCAGGTCGCTCACCTCCAGCGACACGCGGAAACTGTGAAAACTCTCGTCGCGGTTTTCGAGTTTCAGGTTGAGGATGTTGGCTTTGTGCGTGCCGAAT
>JANNCK010000298.1:0-23415 GCA_031386545.1 Sphingomonadales bacterium | reverse complement strand
CCGGCTATTTGATCGGAGCCGACCGTGCAGCGGTCGACGCCCTTGTCGTCGAGGCGTTGGCCGACATCGAATCGCAGACGCGGGCAACTGTCCTTATCATCGAGGACGAACCGATGATCGCGATGGATCTTGAAACCATTGTCCGCGACCTGGGGCATGACGTTGCCGGGATCGCGGTGACCGCCGACGAGGCGGTCGCATTGGCCAAGCTGACCAAGCCGGGTCTGGTTCTCGCGGATATCCAGCTTGCCGACAACAGTTCGGGGATCGACGCGGTTCGCGACATTCTGAAGGAATTCCCGGTGCCGGTCATTTTCATCACTGCCTTTCCTGAACGGCTGCTCACCGGCGAGCGGCCCGAACCGACATTCCTGATTACCAAACCCTTCCAGCGCCCGACCGTGAAGGCGGCAATTGCCCAAGCATTGTTCTTTGATGAGGCAACTGTTCCGGCAGCGTGATGGAACCCGATGCAGGCTGACAGCGTTAATGGGGCAATCGGGAGCAAATGATGAGCGACGGCCAACCCATTCACGAAACTGCGACAGAGGCTCGTGCCGGAACGGGACCGGGCATTATGCGCTATGTGCTTGCCGCTTCGCTGCTACTCGTGGTTGTTGCACTTGCGATCGTTGTCGCGTCCGGCTGGATGGGTTGATGACCCCGTCCCACGGCCCGGATCAGGGCTTCGACAGGGATGCCGAGCGCATCGCTTTGTCCGATGAAGATTTCAAGGCGGAACTGGCATTGGTCATTCCGCAATTGCGCGCATTCGGGCGGTCACTGTCGGGTAACCGTGATCTTGCCGATGATCTTGTTCAAGAAACACTGATGAAGGCGTGGGCCGCGCGGTCGCGGTTTCAGGCCGGTACGAACATGCGCGCGTGGACATTTATCATCCTGCGCAACCTGTTTCTGTCGCAAATGCGGCGGGCGCGGTTCACGGGGGAATGGGACGATCTGACCGCAGACCGTCTGCTCGCCGCCCCTGCGGGCCAGGACCGGCAAGTCGAACTTGGCGATGTACAGCGCGCGCTGCAGCACCTTCCCCAGTCGCAACGCGAGGCGTTGATCCTCGTCGGCGCAGGTGGGTTTGCCTATGACGAAGCGGCTGACATCTGTGGTGTCGCGGTCGGCACAATCAAGAGCCGTGTTGCCCGTGGACGGGTTGCCCTAGAGGCGCTGCTAACCGGAAATACCCTCGAACCGCGTGCCAGCCATGATCGGGGACCGCACAGTGCACTCGATACGATTATGGCCGAGGTCGAAACGCTCAGTCAGCAGAGTGACTGACGTTGCCGTCCAAGTCGCGCAGTAATTTGAGCATATCATGGGGTGCTGCACCCGGAGCAGGGAAAGCGCGCCGCAACGCGCTGCCCGTGCCGTCCGTCGACCGCGGCGCGGCGATTGTGACGGGCACAGGTAACTTGTTGTTGTTTATCAGCGGTTCCATGAGGGTCTAACGCGCATCCTGCGTCTAGGTTTCCTCGGGGGAGAGGTTTGTTTGTCGCAAATCGCTGTTTCAGCGGACGGAAATGGTCATCCGGCGGCAGTCGATGCGGCGGTCGCGCGGGCAGTGAGCACGTCGCCGTTTCTGCGTCAGTTGATCGACGCTCATCCCGATATTGTTGCAGCGGCGCGAACGGATATGGCGGCGGCGCTTTTGATCGCGGCGGACGTCGAGGGGGGTAGTGTTGCCCGCCAATTGCGACTGATGCGGGCGCGGCACATGCTGGCCATCGCCCTAGCTGATTTGTCCGGCGCGTGGCCACTCGAACAATTGGTGGCGGCGCTCAGTGATTTTGCCGACCGCGCGCTGGATATGGCGATTGCCGAGGCCATTGGCAGCCATGTCCCCGGTGCGCCTGTTCAGGGGATTTCCGTCATTGCATTGGGCAAACACGGCAGCCGTGAGCTCAACTACAGTTCCGACATCGATCCGATTTTCATCTATGATCCGGAAACCCTGCCGTGCCGGTCGCGTGAAGACCCCGGCGAGGCGGCGGTTCGCATCGTCCGCCGCATTGTCGACCTGTTGCAGACCCGCGACCGCGACGGCTTTGTGTTCCGTGTCGATCTGCGCCTGCGTCCGGCGTCGGAGGCAACCCCGATTGCGCTGCCGGTCGATGCGGCGATCACACACTATGAATCTAGTGCACTCGCGTGGGAGCGGGCGGCATTTATCCGGTCGCGGGCCGCTGCGGGTGATACCGCGCTCGGAAACCGGTTTCTGGACGCGATCCAGCCATTTATCTGGCGACGTAGCCTCGATTTCGGTGCCATAGGCGACCTTCGGGCGCTGACCCGGTCCATCCGTAGTCACCACAAAGGCCAGACTTTTGGCGCGGGCTATGATCTGAAACGCGGGCGTGGCGGCATCCGAGAGATCGAGTTTTATGCGCAAATCCATCAGCTGATCCATGGCGGTCGCGATGCGACCTTACGCGATGGCGCGACACTGCCTGCGCTCACGGCGCTGTCAGCGGCGGGTTGGATCGGCGAGGGGGAAGCGGTGCTGCTCGGGGACGCCTATCGCCTGTACCGGACCATCGAGCACCGTTTGCAGATGGTTGATGACCACCAGACGCATTCCCTGCCGACCGGTGCGCCCGCGCTGGACGCCGTTGCGCGCTTGCACGGACTGGACGACGGAGCGGCGCTCCTCGACGCGCTGCGGCCCGTCGTCGATATGGTGGGGTCGGTTTATGATGGCCTGGATGAAGGCGAGGCGAGCGGGGCATCTTCGATTCCCGAAGCGCGGCTAGGACTGGCCAAATTCACCGACTCAGCTGCGGCATTGGCGCGAATTGATCGCTGGCGGTCGGGCAGCGTGCGCGCCATTCGCAGCCCGGCGGCAGTTGGGGCGTTCGAGGCGCTGTTGCCCGATATACTGGCTGATTTGAGCCGGGCACCCAATCCCGACGCCGCGCTGGCGCGGCTGGACACTCTGCTTGGTCGCCTGTCGAGCGGAATTAACCTGTTCAGGTTGCTGGATGCCCAACCAGCGGTAAGAGCGTTACTCGTCGATATTCTGAGTCATGCGCCAACGCTGGCGGATACGTTGTCGTTGCAGCCCGCGCTCATCGACCGGCTGATCGACCGGACGGCGCTTGGCCCGGTGCCGGGGGTAGCGGCGCTTGTTGCCGAAATGGACGCGCGTGGGACGAGAGATACCGAGGCGCTGCTTGACCGGGTTCGGCACATTGTCGGCGAATACCGCTTTGCGCTCGGCACCCAGATTGTCGAAGGGGCGAGCGACCCGATCGATGTTGCTGCCGGCTACGGACGCGTGGCCGAAGCGGCGATCGAGGCCGTGACACTGCGGATTATTGCTGACTTCGAAACCGCGCACGGACGTGTCCCGGGAAGTGAATTTGTGATTCTTGCGCTCGGGCGAATGGGTGGGGGACACCTGACTCATGCTTCCGACCTCGACCTCGTTTATCTGTTTACCGGCGATTACAGCGGTGAATCCGGCGGCACCCGCCCCCTTGGCAGCACGCATTATTTCAACCGTCTCGGCCAGCGGGTGACTGCTGCGCTGTCGGTGCCGACGGCGGCGGGGTGGCTGTACGAGATCGACACCCGCTTGCGTCCTTCGGGCACTCAAGGGCCGCTTGTAGCTTCAGTCGACTCATTCGCACGGTATCAGCACGAAGCGGCGTGGACGTGGGAGCATATGGCACTGGCCCGGGCGCGACCGGTGTACGGGTCGGCGGCGGCGCGGGCGGGGTTGACCGCCATAGTCGAGGCAACGCTGGTCAAACCGCGTGACCGGGCATTGCTGGTCGCCGACGTGACCAAGATGCGGAGCGATATTGCGACTCATAAAGCACCTGCTGGTCCGTTCGACGTCAAACTCGGGGCGGGCGGTTTGGTCGATCTGGAGTTTGTGGTGCACTTCGCCCAGCTCGCCAACGGCGTTGGCCTGTCACCGGATTTGCGAGTGGCTATTGCGGCATTGGCAAAGGCGGGGCTGGTCGAGCCTGCACTCGGTGATGCACATGATTTGTTGACGCGGCTGCTGGTGACATTGCGCCTTGTTGCGCCCGACCTTAGCGAGCCTGTGCTGGCAAGCCAGACGCTGGTGGCCCGTGCGTGCGGGGCAGCGGATTGGCCGGAGCTGGTTGCCCGACTCGACACAGCGCGGCAGTGCGTTTCGCGGCATTGGAATCTAGTTCGAGCCGAAACAGGAGGCATGGAATGACCGACGTTGGATCGATGGCACCCGATGTGAGCTTTGATCTGGCGGACGGGTCCAGAGCTGCCCTCGCTGTCTATCGTGGCAAGCCGCTGGTTGTTTATTTCTATCCCAAAGACGACACGCCGGGCTGCACGAACGAGGCCAAGGCGTTTAGCGCGCTGAGTGCCGAATTCCAAAAAGCCGGTATCGCGGTTTTGGGCATGTCGAAGGACAGTGTGAAAAGCCACGCAAAGTTCATCGCGAAATATGATCTGAAAGTTACGTTGGGTTGTGATGCCGACGGCAGTGTCTGCGATGCATTCGGCGTTTGGGTCGAGAAATCAATGTACGGAAAGACCTATTTCGGGATCGAGCGCGCGACATTCCTGATCGATGCCGATGGCCGAATCACCCAGATCTGGCGGAAGGTGAAAGTGCCCGGACACGCCAAATCGGTGCTCGCATCGGCAACTGCCTGACAGCGTAGTCAGTACGCGAAGCTTGAAATTGTCCTTTGCGTAATCGACTCGTCGCGCGACCGGTTCGGCCCAACGCGACCGCGTTGAACCTCTCGACGGACTCGTTACCCATACTGGCGAGGCCTAGGCGCAGATGGATAGCTCCTTGAAACGCCAACGGCCCCGAGTTGTTCCAGTTTACCCTAAAAAATGGTCGCGGGGGATTTAATGGATTTGGGTCGCTTTTTCGGACGGGACAGTTTTGTGTCTGCGTTCCGCACCAAATTTCGCGCGCGTGATCTGTTCTTCCACGACGGCAGCACGATGCGCCGCGTTCATGTTTCCGCAAAAGTTCAAGTCGCTGGCGCAACCGCCGGTGTCACCACGCTGACCCTCGCCATGCTGTCGATTGCCCAATTGGCGGTCAGCGCACCTGCGGTTGCCGGCGCGATGAGTGCCGCCGTCTCGCGCGATGCCGCTGTTACGCGCATGAACGCCAAGGTTGCGTCGATGGAAGCCGAAATGGCAACGATCCGTACGGCGGCGACCGCACACGCCAAGCGCCTGGAAGCGCGACAGGCAATGCTCGATGCAGTGGTCAGCGGAAGGGGCGCGATGCCCGCCGCAATGCCTGCGGCTTCAACCTCAAATTCTCCGGCGCTAGGCAAAGTTCTCGCGCCGCTGGCCTCCGCCGAAGGACATCAGAACTTGCTCGCTGGTCGCCTCGCTGCGACGACGAACGCCCGTTATCAGGCGACGGCAGCGGTGCTTGGCCGTCTTGGCATCAACGCCAGCCGTTTCCATCAGGTCTCGGGTGCCATGGGCGGCCCGTTTGAACCGCTGCCAACCGCGAGCTCGACACCAGCTGCCAAGGGTCAGCCTGATCCCGCTTTCCGTGCATTGTTTCAGTCATGGAAGCGGCTTGAGCAATTGCAGCAGGGAATTGTGGCCATTCCATCGCAGCGTCCGGTCGATGCCGTGACGTTCACCAGTGGTTTTGGCGTGCGGAGTGATCCGTTCCGCGGCGGTGCTGCGATGCACGCTGGTGTTGATATTCCCGGGCCACTAGGCACAGCGATTTATGCGACGGCCGATGGCATTGTCGGGCGGGCGCAATGGGCGAACGGTTACGGCTGGCTCGTCGAGCTCGATCATGGAAAGGGTATCCAGACACGTTATGGTCATTTGTCGGCCATGCTCGTGCAGCCCGGACAGCGGGTTACGCGTGGCCAATTGATTGCACGGATGGGATCGACCGGTCGCTCGACGGGCTCACATCTCCATTATGAAGTTCGCCTTGACGGTCATGCGGTGAACCCGATGCCGTTTCTGCAGTCGGCAAACTATTTGGTTGCCATGCAGACGCGTGGCGATGTGGCCATGGGCGGCCCCAAAGGCGAATAGCTTGCCGCTGGCGCGCTTTGCCTTGCTGCTGGCGCAGTGCGGGCCTATCTTTGGCCGATGACAACAACCGTCGAGCTCACAGAAGCCGCTGCCAAGCGCGTTGCTTCGATTGCCCAGCGTCAGGGAAAACCCGCAGTGCTGCGCCTCGCGGTCGAGGGCGGGGGCTGTTCGGGCTTTCAGTATAAATTCGAACTCGCCGATGCGCCCGAAGCCGATGACAGCGTTGCGACGCGTGACGGTGTGTCGCTGGTCGTCGATCCGGTCAGTCTTGATCTGATTGCGGGTGCCGAGGTCGATTACGTCGAATCGCTTGGTGGCGCAGCGTTTCGTGTGACCAATCCCAATGCGGCGAGCGGTTGCGGCTGCGGCTCGAGTTTCTCGGTCTAGTGAAAATCGCGACGTACAACGTCAACGGGATCAAGGCGCGAATGCCGCGCCTGATCGAATGGCTTAACGACCAAAAGCCCGACATTGCGGTATTGCAGGAAATCAAATCGAGCGACGAGACATTTCCCGAAAGCGACATCCGCGATGCAGGTTATGGCGCGATCTGGCACGGGCAAAAGGGGTTTAACGGCGTTGCTGTGCTGGCGCGGGGCAGCGATCCTGTCGAGCGGATGCGCGGCCTGCCTGACGATCCCGACGATCTGCACAGCCGTTATCTTGAAGCGGAAGTTGACGGGGTAATTGTCGCGTCGATCTACCTGCCCAACGGTAATCCACAACCGGGGCCGAAGTTCGACTATAAGCTGAGCTGGTTTGGCCGATTGAACGCGCGCGCGGCGCTGTTGCTCGCCGAGGAGCGCGCGGTTGTGCTGGCGGGTGACTTTAATGTGGTGCCGACCGAGGCTGACATCTGGTCGCCGAACGGGTTGGCTGGTGATGCGTTGGTCCAGCCCGAGAGCCGAGCCGCGTTTCGGCGGTTGTGCGCGCAGGGGTGGACCGATGCACTCAAAACGCGCCACCCGACCGCGAAAATGTGGACATTCTGGGATTATCAGTTGAACGCCTGGCCGCGCGACGCGGGGTTTCGCATCGACCATTTGATGCTCTCGCCCGAAGCGGCTGACCGGCTGGTCGAAGCAGGCGTGGATCGCGAGTATCGCGGGCGGGAAAAGGCCAGCGACCATGCGCCGACCTGGGTGGTGCTACGCTAGACCGGCATTCGTTGCGAGCGCGTCAGCAGCCTTGTCGAACCCTCGCCACGCTGCATTTGCCAACGCGCCACCGGTGCTGACCCGGCGAACGCCGAGCGCGGCAAGATCGACGACGTACATTTCGGGATTCATCAGCAACACATTGACTGGTTTGGGTGATACAGCACGCACGATGTTCGAGATTTCGTCAGGTGCGGTCACACCAGGCGCATAAAGGCAGTCGGCCCCGGCTGCGGCAAAGGCGACAAGGCGGTCGATGGCTTCTTGTCGATTGGACAAGCCCCACAATCGTCCTTCGGTGCGGGCCACAAGCATCACATCGGCTCCCGACGAGTAGATGGCCGTCCGTGCGGCCGCAATTCGTGCGACGGCGAGATCGAGAGGGTAAAGTACCCCGCCGTGTTGATCCTCGATCGAGATACCGGCAATGCCGGTTGCAATCGCACGCGTGACATTTTCAGCAACACCTTCGACGTTGTCGGCAAATCCATTTTCGAAATCGGCATTCACCGGCAGCGCGGTCGATCGACAAAGCATTTCGAGGTGGTCGAGGCATTGGTCGAGACTGAGCTGGTAATCGGTCAGCCCCAAGACGAGCGCCGCCGCCGAACTCGACGACGCCAGCGCCTTGAACCCCAGTGCTTCAAGCCGTCGCGCACTTCCCGTATCCCACGGGTTCGGCAAGACAAAGCAGCCTTCGGCATGAAGCGTCCGAAAGTCGGCACGTCGTTTGGTCCAGTCGTTCACGGCCTTACTCCTCTCACAGCGCCTTCTCGTAAATACGATACACCTTGTTGACCTTGCCACCCACCGCTTCGCCGACCGAGCGCATCGGCCCGTTCGACGACAGCACCCAGCCAAATTCGCCCTGCGTGACGCAATATTGCGCCACTGCATCACGCCGGATGAACTCGATCAGCATGAAGGCCAGCTGGCTCGCCACCCGCGATGACTGGTATTTCTTGAGCACACCCATCAACGGCACCCGCACTGTTCGCGAGCACGGCCTACGGAGCCACCAGAGCAGCTTGGCCCAATTGAACGGCAGCAGCGTGCCACTGTAGCCGATCAGTTCTTCGTTCATGTCAGGGATCGACATCAGAAATGCAGCGGGTTCACCCTCGATTTCGGCAATGCGGATGAGGTCGTTGAACACCAGCGGCCTCAGCTTTTTGCCCGCATAAGCAATCTCGGCTGCGGTAAAGGGCACGAATCCCCAATTGTCGCTCCACGCATCGTTGAGGATGCCGATAATGATCGCGGCTTCGGCGTCGAAGCGGCGCTTGTCCACGCGCCGGATTTTGATCCGCGGGTTGCGCTCACCCGACGCCACAACCCGGTTGACGATTTCGGGCAAGCCCTCGGCAATCGGCAGTGCATAAGTAAGTAAATCCTGCACCCCGTGATACCCGGCACCCTCGACCCAGCCCTGATAGGGCGCGGCGTTGTACGCCATCATCACCGTGGGCGGGTGGTCGAATCCCTCGATCAACAAACCGACCTCGTCCCAGTAGGAAAAGCTGAACGGGCCCATCGACTTGGTCATGCCCTTGGCGCGCAACCAGTCCTCGGCGGTATCAAGCAGCGCAGTCGCAGTTGCCCCGTCCTCGGCCTCTAGAAAGCCCCAGAAGCCGGTGCCCGGCCCCATGCCCTGTTCGACTGGCTGGGACAGCGCGAGATGGTCGATGTGCCCCGAAATGCGGCCGGTGACACGACCGTGGGCCTCCGCGAGAAACAATTGCGCCTCGCCATGCTCGAACCACGGGTTTTTGCCGGGGTTTAGCAGGCCGTGGACCTCGGACTTCAGCGGCGGCACCCAGCTCGGATCGCTAGCGTAAAGGCGGTAGGGAAGCTCGACAAAGGCTTTGCGATCAGCTTTTGTCAGGACGGGGCGGATGTTCAAGCGGGGTTACCTCGGCTGCTGTCAGCATGGTTTTCGCTGGCCGACGGGCAAAGGGCAAGCTGGTGTTTACGCACCCACTGGCACCGCCACTGTGTCGCCACTATCTTTGTGCAATGCGGCAAACGGTAGAGATGATGGATAGTGTAATTTCCTTTGATCGGCAGATGACCGATTTAGGTGATGCGACAGCGCCGGTCCCGGCGCGTGCCCGTGTCCCCGATGATGCAATGATGTTGCGGACGGCAGCGGAACTGACTCGCGACATCAGCTTGGCCAAGCCGTGGATTTACTGGAGTGACCTCCTCGCATCGGTTTCGATTGGTTATGCGGCGCTTTATGGGGCTATGACGCTGCCAACCGGCTGGGCGATTGCGGCCGGATTGCTCGCTGTGCTTGCGCTTTACCGCGCCGGGAGTTTCATCCACGAGCTGACTCATATCAAACATTCGACGGTTCCCGGATTTCGCTTCGGGTGGAATCTGCTGATCGGTGTGCCGATGCTGGTACCGTCATTCATGTATGAGGGTGTGCACACGCTTCATCACGCGCGGACGCGCTACGGGACGGCGGAGGATCCGGAATATCTGCCGCTCGCGCTGATGAAACCGTGGACCCTGCCAGTCTTTGTCGTGGCGGCGATGCTGGCCCCGATTGCGGTTCTGTTTCGCTACGCTGTTCTGACTCCGCTGTCGCTGCTGTCGCCAAAGCTGCGCGGGATCGTCGTCGCGCAATATTCGGGGTTACAGATTAACCCGTCATTCCGCCGCCGCGCGCCCGACGGTGAGTTGAAGCGTCAGTGGTTCTGGCAGGAAGCGGCTGCGAGCGTCTGGGCAATGATGCTGATTGCGCTGGTTGCCACGGGCGTCGTGCCGTTGCGGATGTTCTTGACGGGTGTGGGGGTGGCGTCCGCCGTGATGCTCATCAACCAGATCCGTACTCTTGCCGCGCATCTGTGGGAGAATGAGGGCGAGGCGATGACCGTCACCGCGCAATATCTCGACTCGGTCAATGTGCCGCCACCCTCGCTGTTGCCGGCGCTATGGGCACCGGTCGGCCTGCGCTACCATGCGCTGCATCATCTGCTGCCGAGCCTGCCGTATCATGCGCTGGGCGAAGCGCATCGGCGGGTGTCAGCGGCAGTCACACCCGACTCGCCGTATCACAAGGGCAATTATGCAGGGTTGCCGGGACTGATCGGACGGTTGGCCAGCAGTACGATGCGGGGCAAGGCGAGCGCCTAGGCCGGGCTTATTCTTCGGTTCGGATCAGTACGGCCTCGCCAAGCGCGAGGAACAGCACGAACGGTCCCCAAGCGGCGAGCAGGGGCGGATAAGCGCCGAGATTACCCATCGCCAGCCCGAAATTGTCGGCGACGAAATAGGCGAAACCAAGCGCCATGCCGATGACGGCGCGCACGAATAATTTGCCCGAACGGGCGAGGCCGAAAGCAGCGACGGCGGCAAGCAGGGGCATCAGCACGGTGGACAGCGGTCCGGAAATTTTGTGCATCAGATTGGCCTTGAGCGCCTCGGTCGGTCGACCGGCTGCGTCGAGGTCACTGATGGCTTGGCTTAGTTCGGTGTAGGACATGCCCAGCGGATCAATCGACGCGAGGGTAAATTGATCGGGCCGCACGCCTTGGGCAACGCGAATGCTTCCCAGAACTGTCCGCGTCCCCGCCGCCACATCGAAAACCCGGGCGTTGGTCAGTTCCCAGCCGCCCTGAACCGGCTTGCCGCTGTCCGCATCGATGACCGATTTCAGGATGCCACCGGTGCGGTCGTATACCGCAACACGGGTAAGCCGCGTGTTGGCGTTTCGCCCGGTGGCGAGATCGGCGTGGATCAGATCGTCGCCGTCACGGACCCAGACATTGGGAACTCCTTCGCGTCCTGTTGGCAGCGGGCCGAATTCGACGGCCTCCCAGCGGTCGAGCGTGGCGGTTGCCCGCGCGACAACCCTTTCGTTGAACACAAAGGAGATGGCGGCGACAAACAGACTGGCAACGATAAACGGGGCCAGCACCTGATGCGCAGACAGCCCCGCTGCCTTCATCGAAATCACTTCGCTGTTCTGGTTCAGGGTCATGAACGCGATCAACGTGCCGAGAAGTACTGAAAACGGCAGAAACCGTTGAATAATTCCGGGCGCGCGCAGCGAGATATATTCAAGAATTTGCGCCTGTCCGTTACCCGGAGGACTGAGGATTTTTTCGCTTTCGCCAAGCAAGTCCAGCGCCTGCAACACCAGAACGAGTAGCGCCAGCACCGCAAAGCTGCGGGTCAGGAACAGCTTTGCCATGTAGATTGTGACGGTCCGCGATGGAAAAAAGTCAGGCATGTTCAGCGTTTCTGCGCAAAAATACTACGGACGGCCTTCATCGCCTTGCCCATCACGCGGTCAAGGGCACCAATGGGTTGGCCGCCGGGCACGAACGCGATGGTGTAGTACATCCAGACGATGAGTCCGGCAAAAAACGCAAAGGGAATCCACAGGGCAAAGAACGGGTCGATCACCCCCATCGACCCCAAGCCCGAGGCGTATTCGTTGATCTTGTGATAAGTGACGACCATCACAATCGAGATGAACACGCCAAGCGCCGACGATGATCGTTTCGGCGGTACCGCAAGCGCAATCGCGAGCAGCGGCAGCAGGAACATCATCAGCACTTCGGCGATACGGTAGTGGAAATTCGACCGGGCTTCGTTGCGGGTGGCGAGCGGAACTGCGGGGTTGCGCCCGGTATTCACCAACTCTGGTAAGGTCTGTTCCATCTCTTTCTCGCCGCGCCGCCGAAAGCTTTCCATCTTTGGCAGGTCGATGGGCAGGTCGTGCGAGGTGAAGGTCAGCACGCGCGGCGCGCGAAATCCCGGTTGGTCATGAACGAGCGTCCCGTTCGACAGGCGCAGGATGATGACATCCTTGTCGTCAGTCGCAAGGAACTGGCCGCGCTCGGCCGCTACAGAGAGCGATTTGCCGCTGCCCTGTCGCGCCATCACGAAGATGCCCGTCAATTGCCGCCCCTCGTCGGCGCTTTTGTCGATGCGTAGGGTCATGTCCTTGCCAAGCTTGTTGAACTCGCCGACCTTGATCGATGCTCCGAGCGCGCCCGAGCGCAGTTCGAAGCGCAGTTCCTCATAGGCGAAACGCGCAAGCGGCTGGACGTAACCGACAATACCCAGATTCACTGCCGCGAGCGCAATCGTATAGAGATAGGGGACGAACAGCATCCGGTTATAACCCTGTCCCACCGCTTGCAGCACATCGAGTTCGGACGACAGCGCCAACCGCCGGAAGGCAAGCAGGATTCCGAGCAACAGCCCAATGGGAATGCCCAGCGAGAGATATTCTGGCAGAAGGTTCGCGAGCATCCGCCAGACCACGCTGACCGGCCCTCCTTCCGATGCGACGAAATCGAACAGCCGCAACATCCGGTCGAGCACCAGCAGCATCGCCGCAATCACCAGCGAACCAACGAGCGGCAGCAGGATCAGGCGCGCAAGATAGCGGTCGGTGGACGAAAACAGGGTCACAACAGGATCACGGGGAGTCCGAGTGGCAAGAGGACGGCAAGCATCCCTATCAAGCTGCTGCCCGCGTTTCCAGCGTTCCCGTATCGATGTCACTCAAAGTGGCATTAATGGCGGTGCCCAGCGTCCCGATTGTGAACGGTTTGCGAAGGACTGTGTCGCTGCCAAAAGCGTCGGCACTGGTGATATCCCCCGTAAAGCCGGTAACGAACATGACTTTTAGGTCGGGGCGGGCTTTGCGCAGATCGGCGGCGAGCTCGGGGCCGGTTTGGCCGGGCATAAGGACATCGGAGAGCAGCAGATCGACATCGGGGTTGCGGTGCAGTTGTGCGATGGCCTCGTCGGGACCGAGACAGGCAACAGGCCGGTGGCCGAGCTCGTGCAGCGCATCAACCGTCGCCGACAGGACGCGAAGATCGTCCTCGACGACGAGGATTGTGGCCGTGCGCCCGACGGATGTTACGGATGTATCGAGGGGGCTGTCGCCGCCGACTACCGCCATATCGCTGTGGCGGGGCAGATAGAGCGACACTGTGGTGCCGGTGCCGACCACCGAATCGACCGTCACGGTGCCGCCAGACTGGTGGGCGTAGCCGAACACCTGACTCAGCCCGAGGCCGGTCCCCTTGCCCGTCGCCTTAGTCGTGAAGAAAGGTTCAAAAATCCGTTCGAGTACCGCACGCGCAATGCCGGTACCGGTATCACTGACAGTGATGCGAACATAATCACCGGGGTCGAGATCGGCGACGTCACCCGGCCGCAGGTCGACCTGCGCTGTGGCAATGGTCAGCGTGCCGCCTGCCGCCATCGCGTCGCGGGCGTTTACGGCTAGGTTGAGCAGCGCGTTTTCGAGCTGGTGCCGGTCGGCATAGATCGGCCAGCCGTTCGCGCGGGCAAGGTGACATACGGTAATCCGGTCCCCCAAAGTGCGGTCGAGCAAATCGGACATGCCGTCGATCAGGGCGTCGGCATCGGTCGCGCTTGGCAGCAATGGTTCGGCACGGGCAAAGGCGAGCAGGCGTTTGGTCAGCGCTGCCGCACGATTGGCTCCCTCCATTGCGCTGTCGAGATAGCGCGATGGGTCGTCCTTGCCATCGGCCATGCGGCGCTTGGCCAACTCGACGCCGCTGACAACGATCGCCAGCATATTGTTGAAATCATGGGCGATACCGCCGGTTAACTGGCCCACGGCATCCATTTTCTGCGCCTGTCGCAACCGCGCTTCGGCGGCTTCGCGGGTGACCATTTCTCCGACAAGGCGTTGATTGGCGGCGCGGAGTTCAGTGGTGCGTGTGGCGACGGCATCTTCCAGCTCGGCGCTGCGTTCTTCCTCGTGCCGCCGTCTTTGCGCGGCACGCAGCGAGGTAAAGGCGAGGGCGCTCCCGAGCGCCGCAAGGACAAGACCGACAACCGACATCACTGAGGTTAGGGTGTTTGACCGACCGATCCGCGCATCCGCCGTTGTCGTGCGGCGGTCGAGCACAGCACGTTCATGGCCGATGACGGCTTCGGTCAGTGTGTTCAGCCGGTCGAGTGCGGGCGAGGTGCGGATGCGGTAATAGGTCGCCAGCGCCTCGTTATTCTGGCGATAGGTGGTACGGATCGCGGTTGCGGCAAGCTCGTCCCCGCGTGCGCGCCATGCGGTGCGGAGTTGGGCAGTGCGGCGGCGCTGGTCACTGTCACTACGCGCCGCCGCCTCCAGGCGGTCGAGCAGCGTGCCTGACTTGTTCCAGGCATCGGAATAGAGGGTGCCGAGCGACCGGTCGCCGCTGATTACGAAGCGTCCCAGCGCGGCCTCGCTGCGCGCCACGGTCGCGTCGAAGGTGGCGGCTAGGATAATCCGGTCCGAACTGCTCGATTGCAGGTCCAGTGCCGTGTCGCGGGCGCGGTTTGCGTTTGCAAGCCAGACCATCAGGGCAATGACCAGTGCAGCCACCCCGCTCGCGGCCAAGGCCAGCCACAGCCACGAACGCCCTGGCCGGTAATCGGATGCCGTGTCGTTTGCCACTTCGTCCTGCATCGCGACAGGTCTAGCCGTTGCGGTCGGGGAGTGAAAGCGTCAGGCGATCACGCCGGTCGCACGCCCTGCCGTGGCGAAACGCTGCAAAATCGTCTGCACTTCGTCCGAGCTGTGTTCGGCACACAGCGAACAGCGCAGCAATGTCATGTTCGCGGGCGTTGCGGGCGGGCGGGCGAGGTTCACATAAACGCCTTCTTCGAGCAGTGCCTGCCACATGGCCGCGCCCGTCTCCAAGTCAGGCATGATGACTGCAATAATTGCGCTCTGTGCCTCGGGCGTGCCAATTTCGAAGCCGAGGTCACGCAGTCCCTTGTGCAGGATTTTCGAATTTTCCCACAAATGCGCGCGCTTGTTGCCCGCGTGCATAAGCTTGCGGATCGAGGTGGCGGCAGTCGCAACAACACTGGGCGGCAGTGACGCGGTGAAGACATAGGGGCGACACACCAGCCGCATGATCTCGAACTTCGGGTGGTTCGACACACAGAACCCGCCGACGGTGCCCACCGATTTCGAAAAGGTGCCAATGACGAAATCGACGTCGTCGAGGCAGCCCTGATCCTCCGCCACGCCGCGTCCATTAGGGCCGAAGAAGCCCATCGAGTGCGCCTCATCGACGAGGATCATCGCGCCATGTTTTTTGCAGACCGCGATCATTTCGGTCAGCGGGGCGATGTCGCCGAGCATTGAATAGACGCCCTCAAGGACAACAAGCTTGCCTGCCTCCGCCGGAATACGGCCCAGTCGGCGGTCGAGATCCTCGACACTATTGTGGCGGAACCGGACGATATTGGCAGTGCCGAGCGCACAGCCGTCGTAAATCGAGGCATGGCTATCAGCGTCGAGGATGACATAGTCGTCCTTGCCCGCAATCGTCGAAATAATGCCGAGGTTCGCCTGATAGCCGGTGGAAAAGACCATGGCGTGGTCCATGCCGTAAAATTCTTTCAGTGCGTCCTCGCACTCGCGGTGGCCCTGATAGGTGCCGTTGAGGACGCGGCTGCCCGTGGTGCCCGCGCCGAATTCGTCGAGCGCGGTCTTGCCCGCCAGAATGACGTCGGGGTCGAACGTCATGCCCATATAGTTATAGGTGCCGAGCAGGATGGTTTCCTGTCCGTTGCATATCGCCCGCGTTGGCGACAGCACCTGTTCCATAACGAGCGAATACGGGTCGCGCTGGCCGGTGGCGAGCAGATCCTCGCGCTGCTGGATGAGTGGATCGAACTTCGAGAAGAGGTCGGTCATTTCGTTCCTGTTTCCGTCATGCTGAACTCGTTGCAGCATCCACCCCTCCGCATGACTGGCTGTTCCGGCGGATGGGTAGACCCTGAAACGAGTTCAGGGTGACGGCGCTACTGCGCCGTCAGCTTCACCACCGCATCGACCAGCTGGCCGACGGTTTCGATTTCTGCCTGCATGTTCATCGTAATCATGATGTCGAATTCGTCTTCGATCGCCGCGACAAAATCCATGACGGTCAGCGAATCCCATTCGAGGTCGTGCTGGAAGGTCGTCGCCTCGCTCAACGCAACGCCCTTTTTGTTGAAGGGTGCGATTTGCGCGGCAACGGTGTCGTAAATGCTGGTGCGGTCGGTCATTCTGCGTCCTTAACGGCAGCGTCGGGCGTCTGCCAATGGATTGCGGCGGGAGTCGGGAACTGGGCCGTTCACCCAGTGTCGCAATGCGATGCTATTTCGAATTCGCATAAGCCTGAATGAGGTCGAACAGATAATCGCGCTCGGCATAAAGGCCCGCCACCGATTTCCGTTCGTTCAACCCGTGGACGCCATTGCCATCGAGATCCGAGAAGCGACCCGGCACCCCGTAGGTCGGGATACCCGCGCTGTTGAGGAACCGCCCATCCGTTGCCCCGGTCGCCATTGCCGGAAGCATCGGGACGCCCGGAAAATGTCTGGCCGCAAGCGTCTTGGCCGTGCCGTAGATCAGGGATGTCAACGGCGGTGGGAGCGGGGTCGGGCTGATGGCGCCGGTCGGCACCACCGTGACCGAGGGATCGGCGATCGCTTTCGCTAGTTGCGCTTGGACATCCTCGATCCTGTCGCCCGGAAACATGCGACAATTGACGTTGGCACCGGCGCGCTGCGCGAGCGCATTGTTGGCGTGACCCCCGTCGAGGCGCGTTGTGACGCAGGTTGTGCGGAGCATCGAGTGATAGGTCGCGTGTCTCGACACGATTGCGTTTGCTTCCATATCCCCCGGATTGGCGAGCAGGCGCAGCATCGCGTCCCCGGTTTCGCCCCCGATCAACTTCGCCGTTTCGGTGAAATAGGCGCGGGTCGTGTCGCTGAACTGTGCGGGGAATTCGTACTTGCCGATGCGCACGAGTGCCGCAGCAAGATCGTAAATGGCATTGTCGGGCCGTGGGCGGCTGCTGTGTCCACCGGGATTTACGGCCTCCACGCGAAAGTCCTGATAGACTTTTTCACCCGCCTGCATGCCCAGCGATACGGGCTTTCCGTCCTTGTCGCGGATACCGATGCTGCCCTCATTCAACGCGAATTCAGCGTCGATCCAGTCCTTATGCTCCTTCGACAGCCATTCAGCGCCGTTGAACACGCCCACGGTCTCCTCGCCACAGGTCAGGGCGAGTTTGAGCGGACGGCGCAGCTTTGTGCCTGCCTTTTTCAGGCGGATCATCGTGTCGGTAAAGATTGCGCCATGTGCTTTGTCGTCGGATGCGCCACGGCCGTAAAAATAGCCGTTTTCCTCAACCAGCACGAACGGGTCGCGCGTCCAGTCGGCGCGCTGGGCCTCGACGACGTCGAGATGCGACAGCAGCAAGATGGCCTTCGCCTTGGCGTCGGTTCCGGGCAGTGTTGCGATCAGACCGCCTTCTTTGGGGTGATCGGCAACGCCGAACATGCGGATATCGCTGTCCCTGAATCCTGCAGCCTTCAACCGCGCAGCCATCCGCTCGGCGGCGAGCGTGCAACTACCCGACGAGATGGTCGTATTGGTTTCGACGAGCTCCTTGTAAAGGCCACGAAACTCAACCTGATCGGGCCGGATTTCGGCAGCGACAGGCATGGCAAGGCTCGCGAAAAGGGCGACGACGGGCATTAACAAGCGGATCGAACATCCCCTCGAACGACGGTTTTCGGCTAGCACGGGGTTGTTCGCCTTTAACGACTGGACAGCCGGACTACCAAGCGATTGCGGCGGGAGTCGGGCAGGGCTAGCGTGTCCACCTGTTTTGTCGGGGGAGTAATGATGACTGACGCACCGCGTGCCTTTCCCGCCGACGCAATTCACCTTGTCCGCACGACGCAGCAGATTGGCCTCAGCCTCAGCCAAATGGCCGACCAGAAGGCGAGCATCCTGATGGGCGCGACATTTGTTGTCTTCACAATTGCGGTCAATCAGGCCGCGCGCGCGCCGGTGTCGCCCGCTTTGGTGATCCTGGCCGTATCGGCATTTGTGTCGGCGATGCTGGCGGTGTTGGCGATCATGCCTTCGATTGGCGGCGGCAAGGGCAGTGGCACCGCGCCTAACATATTGTTTTTCGGCTATTATACGGGAAAGAACGAGGAAGAGTTCGCTGACGAGGTGCTAAGCCGCCTACGCGATCCCGAGACGATTTACCGGACAATGCTGCGCGATATTTACCAGAACGGGCAGGTGCTTCAGCATAAGAAGTACAAATATCTCGGCGCGGCGTACCGGGCGTTTCTCGTCGGCCTAGTGGCGACGTTAGCTGCAGCGGTCGCGCAATGGGCGGGGCTGCTATAGCCAGTCCGCTTCCCGGTACCACGCCGCTGTTGCAGCTAGGCCCGCTGCGGTCGCAATTTTCGGCGTCCAGAGATCGACAGGGGGACGCTTGGCGGGGTCGATCACCCAATCGGGGTGACAGAAATAGGCGGCGCGGTCAGCGGTGAGCTTGGCTCTTGAACCGCGCAGGGTGCGGTCGATCTTGGCCCCGATGCGGACAAGGGCGGCGGGCAGGGGTATGGTCACGACCCTGCGCCCCACTGCGGAACCGATGGCACGGGCGAAATCGGCATGACTCCAGCCGCCGGGCATCGCGTCGTCGGCCTCGTAAAAGGCGCGGCTTTCATCGCTGGTTGCCAGTGCCAAGATCAGCCGCGCGAGGTCTTCGGCGTGGACCACAGACATCCGGCCACCGGGGGGCAACGGCAGGACACCCCATTTGGCAAAGCGGAACAGCTCCAGATTGTCGGTATCGCCCGGACCATAGATTGCCGGCGGGCGGACGATACGCCAGTCGAGCACGGAGGTGGCCACCGCGTCCTCGGCGGCGCGCTTCGACGCGCCATAATTCGACAAGTGCGGCTCGCGTGCGGCGAGCGAGGAGACGTGGACGAAACGCTTGCCCGTTGCGGCAGCGAGCATCGCGACGGTGCCCAGCCGGTTGCCGGTATCGAAGGTCGTGGCATCGCCGTTCACCACGCCCGCAACATGGATGACAGCGTCAGTACCGTCGCATAACGTCGCCAGCGAGGCCGCATCATCGAGCGCGCCTGCCACCCATTCGACGCCGTTTTGCGGTGGCTGGGGTTTGCGGGCCAGCGCGCGGACTTCGTGTCCAGCCCCAAGCGCACACCGCAGCACATGGCCGCCGAGAAAGCCAGTCGCGCCGGTTAGAGCTATTTTCACAGCAGGACCATGTGATCGCGGTGGACAAGCGCCGCGCGCGGGGTGTGGCCCAGCACGCCCTCAATATCAGCGCTTTTCAGCCCCGCGACCTTGATTGCCTCGTCGGAGTCATATTCGGACAATCCGCGCGCGATGGGCAGGCCGAGCGGGCCGAGTATGTCGACAACATCGCCACGCGCGAACTTGCCGGTGATGTGGCGTGCGCCAGCGGGCAACAGGCTCGCGCCATTCGCCAGTGCCTTGGCGGCACCCGCATCGACTTCGATCTCGCCCTTCACGGTCAAACGGCCCGCAAGCCAGGCCTTGCGAGAACGCGCGCGCTTGTCAGCGACGAACAGCGTTCCGGCCCCATCGGCGACGCGGGCGAGGGGGTGGGGTTCGTACCCGGAGACGATCACCAGATCGACGCCGCTCGATGTGGCGATTTTTGCGGCGGCAATCTTCGATGCCATTCCGCCCGATCCCATGCCGGATTGCGAGCCGGCGGTCGCGAACCCCTCGATCCGCGCATCAATGCGCTCGACGCGGGCGATGCGGGTGGCGCTGGCGTCCTTCGACGGGTCGGCGGTGAACAGTCCGTCGACATCGGACAGCAGCACAACCTGTCCCGCGCCCGCGACCTGCGCGATACGCGCGGCGAGCCGGTCGTTGTCGCCGAAACGGATTTCCTCGGTCGCGACACTGTCGTTCTCGTTGATGACGGGCACGACGCCCAGCAACATCAGCCGGTCGAGCGTCGCACTCGCGTTCAGATAGCGCCGCCGGTCCTCAAGATCATCCAGCGTGACGAGGATTTGCGCCGCAGTCAGCCCATGCGCGCCGAGCAGTTCTGCCCACACCCCGGCCAGCGCAATCTGCCCGACGGCAGCGGCGGCCTGCGCGTCCTCAAGCGAGGCCCGCCCGCCTTTCGCCAACCCCATCCGCCGCGCGCCGAGTGCAATCGCGCCGGAGGAGACGATGGCGACCTGCTGGCCGTCGGCTATGCGCGCGGCAATGTCGCCGACCAGTCCCGCCAGCCAGTCGCGCCGCACCGCTCCCGCGCTGTCCACGAGCAGTGACGAGCCGACCTTGACGATCAGGCGAGGGGAGGGGCCGGAAGCCATGTGTGGCGGTTAGCGGGGAGCGGGGAGGGGGGCAACTTTTGGGGGCTGTTTACGACCCTTGAAGATTGCCATGCTGTTCCAACACTCGCCTCAAAACTGAGTTTGCGTTAGTAAAGTTATCGAACTGATCGGCTAACTGGTATTGCCATTTCACCCCGTGAAACAGATTGTTCCGGTAACGAAGGACAATAATGAGAACCACAGTCAGTCGATTTTGCGCGCTGACGTTGCTTCCATCCAGTACTGCGCGAACCAGTGCGGGCTGGTCGTTTGCTCTGAGTTTGAGACCCTCAAACTGTTGCGTAACCTCGCCATTTGCGACGTAGCGACTCTGAAAATAGGCAAGTTCTTTGTCGTAGGAAGGCGTGTCCAGCGTCCCTTCAAGCTCCCAAGACTTTACGGCGTCGCTTATGCCCTTTGCGCTCCCTTGCGTCGAAAGTATCCTCGCTTCAAATATGGGCCATAGGAGAGCAAATTCCGCGATTACATCCCGCTCGGACTGAGACAATTGAGCGAACCCCGGCACATGCTCAACGACCCACGCCGTACTCATTGATCCTTCCCCACCTTCGGCTCAACGATAATATACACACTCGTCGTCGTCCCGACATTCACCGCTTCGTGCCACGCGATGCCGTCGCTCCACCAGCTGCTGCCGCTTTTCAGCTCGCGGACTCGCACGCCTTTGGCTTCGGTCGTCTGCATCGTGCCGCCCTCGACGATATAGCCCCAGTGCGGCGGGTGGAAATGGCGTTCGTGGCCGCTGCCCGGCGGAAAGGTGCAGCGCGCGGCGCGCAGCGCAGCATTTTCGAACAGCGGTTCGCAGACGGTCTTGCCGTGCCATTTGGCGTCAAATGCGGTGGGGAGCGGCGCCACGGGTTCGGCCATGGCCGGGGCGCAGGTTCCAAGCGTCAGCGCGGTTGCCGCAATAACCCTATCGTAGCCGCGCAATAGCCAACCCATCCGTTTTCGCGCGCTCCTTCACCGATTCCTCGCTGCGGGTCAGCGCCTTGGCAATCGCCTTTAGCGCCATGCCTTTCTTCGCCAGCGTGTGCAGCTTCTGGATTTCGGCGCTCGTCCACGGCTGGCGGTGGCGCTCGAAGCGTTCACTGGCGGCCATCAATCGCGCGCGAAGATTTCGGCGTGCGGGATTATGAGGTTGAGCGAAGGCAATTCGACATCGTGCGGTTGCGCGAACAGGTCGTCGCGCCACGACGTCGGCCCGATGCGCTGAACGACGCGGGTCAATTCCTTGACCGGATCGACCAAGACGACGGTCTGCAACGAGGCAATCGTCCGATACTCATCGAGCTTGATACCTTTGTCGTTGGGATGTGTCGAAGGCGAGAGCACTTCGAAAATGACACTCGGATCCTCGAATTTTTGCGCGGAAAGGAGCTCGTCGGTCCACTCCCGGCCGCAATAGACCGCGACATCGGGATACCGCAGGTTGGTCGCATTCACGACCACACCCATGTCGGAATTGAACGGCAGACAGCCCGACCCACGCAAAGCGCGTCGCAGAAAGCTGTGGATATTACCACCGATCAAGGCGTGCGCCGCCGATCCCCCCGCCATCATCTGGATGACGCCATCGACAAGTTCGAACTTCTTGTCGCTCGGAAAATCGATCGACAGGAATTCATCGACGGTCATCGGGACGAATTTGGGATCGTAACGCATTCGGGCCGTTTAACACCGACCCCGAATGTCACCAAGTCCCCTATAGCGGCGACCACTCCCCTTCGACCCCGCCGGCATCGCGCGCCACTTGTTCGGGTATCGGGATGGCGTCGCTCAGCCGGTCGAGCACCGCCTCGATCCCAGTGCCCGCCGCGCCCGATAGCGGCATGATTTCGCATTTTGTGGCGCGCTTCAACTTGGCGGTGATCGCCTTCACTTCGGCGGGGTCGAGCGCGTCGACCTTGTTCAGGCCGATGACTTCGGTTTTGTCGATCAGACCCGCGCCATAAATGTCGAGTTCCTTGCGGACGGTGCGCCACGCCTTGACCGGGTTGTCGCCGGTCGCGTCGATCAGGTGGAGCAGGACGCGACACCGCTCGATATGGCCGAGAAACCGGTCGCCGATGCCCGCCCCATCCGCCGCGCCCGCGATCAGGCCGGGGATATCGGCGATCACGATTTCGCGGTGGTTATGCGTCGCCACACCCAATTGCGGGCGGACCGTGGTGAAGGGATACGCCCCGACCTTTGCCTGCGCGTTCGTTACGGCATTGATGAAGGTCGATTTGCCCGCATTGGGCAGACCGAGCAGCCCGACATCGGCGAGCAGTTTGAGGCGCAGCCAGACCCATGCCTCTTCGCCCGGCCAGCCGCTGCCGTGCTGACGCGGGGCGCGGTTGGTCGAGGTTTTGTAGCTCGCGTTCCCCCGCCCGCCGTCGCCCCCGCGCAGGAACACGCGGCGCTCGCCCGCCTTGGTGAAGTCGGCGAGGACGTGTTCCTTGTCTTCGCTCAGCACCTGTGTGCCAACGGGAACGCGGATGATCAGGTCCTTGCCGCCGCCGCCGGTCATGTTGGACCCTGCGCCGCCCTTGCCGCGCGGCGCGCGGAAATGCTGGGTATAGCGGAAGTCGATAAGCGTGTTCAGGCCGGGAACGGCTTCGATGACGATATCGCCGCCCTTGCCGCCGTTGCCGCCGTCGGGGCCGCCGTATTCGATAAATTTTTCACGCCGGAACGCGACCGCGCCGGGGCCGCCGGTGCCGGAGGACTTGTAGATTTTGGCTTGGTCTAAGAAATGCTTTTCAAATCCGGATTAAGCTCAGTCCCGAGCGAAGACGAGGGACTAGTTCGAGCGTAGTCGAGAACGGGCTCTGGCCGCGAGAGCCTCGACTGCGCTCGGCAGTGCCCCTCGACTTCGCTCGGGGAAGAAAATCAGGCTGCCGACATCCGCGCGAGGACACCGGGCGACGCCATCAGTTGCTTGTACGCAATATCGCGCGCGGCTTCACGAGGCAGCCCCAGCGCATCGGCCATCGGTTTGCCCAACAGCGAATCACCCAGC
>JANNCK010000253.1:0-10069 GCA_031386545.1 Sphingomonadales bacterium | reverse complement strand
GTCGCTGATCCGCCAATGTTGAGCGTCTGCACCCGCCGTGCCCCCTCGACCTGCGTGCCGCCCGCCGTGCCGCGCACCTGCTTCGACGCATCCAGCAGCATCCGCACACCGGTCGCGCCAACCGGATGGCCGGTTCCGATCAACCCACCAGAGGGATTGACCGGACATCGGCCACCCATCTCGATACTGCCGTCCTCCACGGCTTTCCAACTTTCGCCAGGGTCGGTCAGCCCGAGATGGTCGATCGCCATATATTCGGTCGCGGCGAAACAGTCATGGGTTTCGACCGCATCAATTTGTGTAATGCCGTCAATCCCGGCCCGTTCGCGCGCGTCACAAATCGCGCGGCGGACTTGCGGGAAGACATAGGGTTCGTGCCGACTCGCCGCGATTTTTGCCGCATAGGAAATCGGCGCTGAGCGATGCCCCCAGCCGGCAATGCGCGGGATGCTGTCGAGCGCAATCCCGCGTTTGCGCGCATAGTCGACGGCGCGCTTGGGCGAGGCGAGAAAGACCACTGCCGTCCCGTCGGTTACCTGTCCGCAATCCATCTTGCGCGTGCGCCCCTCGACAACGGGGTTGGCTTCGTCGTCGGCGGTGAAGTTTTCGGGCGCGAATTGATAGGTGCGGGTCTGGGCATTCGGGTTGCGTTTGGCGTTGCCGAAATTGATTTCCGATATTCGCATCAGATGTTCGTATTTTAGGCCGTAGCGCCGGTCATATTCTTCGGCGAGGTCGGAAAACGCGCGCGGCCACACATAGTCCGCGTCGCCATATTCATGCCCCGTCCACGCCGCGACGCCCAGATGCTGGGCCCCGGTTTTGCCCGGCACGTTACGCATCTGTTCCAGCCCGATCACGCAGGCGAGATCATATCGCCCTGCCTCGATCTCCGCCGTTGCCGCCAGCACCGCAACACTACCCGACGCACAGGCGGCTTCGTGTCGCGACGTCGGCAACCCGTCGAACGCCGGATCAACCTGCCCGAAGAAGCCGCCGAGCAAGCCCTGTTGCGCGAACAGCTCTGCCGTGAAATTGCCGACATGCCCGGTTTCGACTTCGTCTGCATCAAGCAACGCCGCGTTCAGTCCCTCGCGCACCGCTTCGCCAAAGGCATCGGCGATGTCCATGCCCTGCCGGCTCCACACCGCCGAAAAATCGCTCTGCCACCCGCCCAGCACATAGACCAACGCCGCTCTCCACCCTGTTCTACGAACAGCTTCGCGCGGATCGCGGGTCTTGGCAAATCAGCCCGCCGGTTCGGCCACTGTCGCCTCTCCGATGATTGCGCGCGCACTTGCGACGGCTGCGCCTTCTGCGACTTTGCCTGCTTCGACCTCATCGGCTAGCTTCATCAGGCGTTCGCCCGTGACCGATCCACTTTCGGCCTGCTCGGCAACGGTAACGCCGCCGCCCTTGGCAATCGCACCCTCCCATGCCGTACGCACCGCTGCCCAGTAACCCTTGGTCTTGGCCCAATAGTCGTCGGCCCGCGCCGCGTTGAAATCGGTCGCTTTGGTATAGGTGTTGAGCGTGGTTTCCTGAACATAGGGGACGAGCTTGCCGTCCTTCATCCCCATTTTCATATTGTCCTGCCAGTGGATCCAGCCACCCGGCGTCGGCGAGTGGCGGTTGATCGACATGTATCGGTCATAGACGGGTTTGCGGACGGCATCGCGGCGGGCGAGCGGACGCCACGTCCAGTTGCTGCGCCAGCGGGGCACGCCGCCCTCGTTCGTCCATTCGCCCCAGCCGCCATAGCGCGGGCTGTCGTCGGTCTGCCACACGGTCTGTGACCAGCGGCCTTTTTTCATCGCGGGCGGCACGGCATCGGTCCTCCAGTGACCAGATTTCACATAAACCAGCACCGACGCGGGTTCATAAGTCCAGTCCTGCCGCCAGTGCTTGACGACAAAGGTCTTGCCCTCCGCTTCGATGACCAGAATGTGCTGCATCACGATCCGGCGACCGCTGTCCTCGACCACCCGGACAACCTCATGTCCGCCCGATGTTTTGGGCGCGATAGGGGTATAGTCGGCTCGCCACGCGGTCTGTTCCTGAAAGTCGAACTTGACCTTGAACGTGCCCGCCATCGCCAGAATGTTCGCGCGGTCGGCGGCGAACTTCACGGCTTCCGCGTCGCTGGCCATGGCAGGGACGGGGCCGTCTGCGGCGGCGGGTGCGAGCGGCACAGCGGCGGCGAGCAGCAGAAGAGCAAAATGACGTCGAAGCATGATGTGATCTCCCGGATTTAGAATTTGAGCGTGAGCGACAGGCTGGCGTTGCGTCCTGCCTGTGAATAGGCGTCGAGCGTTGTCGAGGTCGCGGACAGGCCGCGCACATCGCTCCACCAGAAATATTTCTTGTCGAGCAGGTTGAAGATGCCGACGCGCGCGGTCGCCGCTGGAATGGGTGTGTAGGCCAATGTCGCATCGACGATTGTGAAACCGGGCGGGGTGAAGCACGTCGGCGAACAGCCTTCTGACACATCGGCCTGCTGCTTGCCTGCCGAGTGGGTGACGATCAGCTGCGCGGCGAGGCGATTGTCGGGCGACCGGTAGCGTAATCCGCCGACCAGCTTGACCGGATCAATGCTCGACAGCGGCGTGTCCAGCGCAGCGCCGGAATTGGCGCTGCCCTTGGCGTAGGACACCGCTACCGTCGCGCCGAACCCGCCACCGAATTCGGCGTCGACCTTGCCCTCTATGCCTTCCACATTGACGCGCCCGACGTTGATGAACTGGAACACGCCGGGGCTGGCAGGCGTGAAATTACCGCTGACCTGACGCTGTTCGATGAAGTCGCGGTAGCGCGCCGAAAAGCCGGTCAGGCTCGCGTTGAGCTTGACTCCACCGACCCCGGCATTGCGGAGCCGCCATCCGCCCTCAAACGCGCGGCTGGTTTCGGGCCGCAAATTCGGGTTGGCGAGCGAGACATAGTTGAAAATCAGATTGGCAAAGCCATTGTTGACCTGGCTTGGCGTCGGGCTGCGGAACCCCTCGGCATAGCTGGCGAAGGCGCCGAGCGAGGGCGTGGCCCAGACGATGGCACCCAGCTTGGGCGAAACCCGCGATCCGCTCTGCCGCGACGGTGTGCCGGGGAAGGTCGGGTCGGCCTGCGGGCTGAGGCGGTACGCGTCGAAACGCAGCGCGGGGTAAAGCATCACCGTGCCGTTGCCGACATCGATGGCGTCCTGAACGAACAGACCCGCCAGCGTGTAATCGGTGACCGGGAAGGCGCGCGTCGGAAACGTCTCCCCGGTTGGTGGCACGGTGCCGTCGCGCACGCCCGATTGGCGTGTTTCCGACCAGTCGCCGCCCAGCGTGATGCCGTGCTTCACTGCACCGGTGGCCAAGCTGCCGTCCACTTGGAAGCTTGCGCCGGTGACGCGGTTGTCGAAACTATTGTCGCGGTTGCGGTCGAGCGCGGTGTTGCGGTCCTCGCTGCTGAACTGGCGGGTGCGGCTGTCCTGACGATAGGCAACGATATTCGCTCCGGTAATTAGGCCGGTTCCGCGATAGCGATAATCGACACTGTAGCGGTTGCGTCGCAACTGATCGAGCGCGGTCAGCGCCAATGTGCTCGTGCTGGTGAGCGGCGGCACCGCACGCGCGCTCAGCACATCGGTGGTGACGTCGCGGGACTGATTTTCGTAGGTGAAGCGCAACCGATGCACGTCGGACGGGCTCCACACCAATTTGGCGAGCACCGCATTGCTATCGGTGTCCTGCGGATTGGGCGTCGTGCGGGTCGTGTTGGCCGAACTATTCGTCCCCTGATTGACCGGCGCACCCGAATCGCGGCGGGTGTAAGCGATGAGGCCGCTGAACTGGCCCGCTTGTCCGGCGAGCAGCAAGCCTTTGGTCCAGCCTGCATCAGCGGAGGCATAGCCAACCCGCGCCTGCCCGCCGAATGATTGACCGTCCTTCAGAACATCGACGGGGTCTTTTGTGGTGAAACTGACAGCACCGGCCAACCCGTCGCTGCCATAAAGCGCCGATGCCGGCCCGCGCAGGATTTCGACCGATTTGATCAGGTCGAGATCGGCATAATCGCCGCGCCCGACCGATTGCGCGCCGAAACTGAACGCATCGGGCAGGCGGATACCGTCGGTCTGGATCAGGACGCGATTGCCCTCCAGCCCGCGGATGTTGAACCCCGAATTGCTGTCGCGCCCCGTGGTTGAAAGCGCCGCTGTAAACCGCGACGGCTGGGTGCGAACCGAGACGCCGGGTTCAAAACGGACCAGATCCTTGATGTCGTCGATCATCTGGTCGGCGATCTGCACGTCGTCGATGACGCTGACCGTGGCAGGTGCATCGATCACTGTCGTCGGTGTGCGGGTGACGGTGACGGTAATCTGGTCTTCTGCATCGACGCCGTTGGCAGGGGCGGGCGCGGCATTGGAAATTGTTGCGAGGCAAAGCGCGACGGCAGTAGCAGATGGATAGACATGCTTCTTCATAACGGACCCCTTGTTCGGAGTTTTCGCTAATGCGAGTCGTTCGCATCGTCAACACTAATGCGAGGCATTCGCATATTAGAATTATGTAGTTTCTTGTCGGAACGAAAACGGGCGCTGCATTGATCGATGCAGCGCCCGTTTTTTAGCGGTCAGGGCTGAACCGACTTCAGCGGACGCGCGGTCCCCCGAATGGTAGTGGCGGCGGGGCACGGCGGTCGCGGCGGGGCATCTGGGCTTGATAAGCCTGTCCGCAATGCGCGACGCAATAGGGGAAGCCGGGGTTCACCGTGTCACCACAAAAGTGGAAATCTGGTTCTCCGGGGTGGCCGATGGGCCATTTGCAAATGCGGTCGCTGAGATCGAGCAGGCTCGTCTTGCCCGCGATTTCGGCGCTGGGCCGTGCCGGGACGAGGCGGCGTGGCGGCGCGGGTGTGGCAGGCGGCGCTTGGTCGCCCGGCCCCTGACGCAGGAAGCCGCCGGGACCGATTGAGCGCAGCTGCGCGCCAGTCGGGCCGCTTGGGATGGCGGGCGGGAAGGGCGAAGGCGGCGGGGGCGGCGCGCGCGGCACGTCGGCGAAGCTGCGCGGTGCAGGCTTCGGCGTTGGCGGCGTCGCAGTTACGGGCGCGGGTTCAGGCGCAGCGTGTGCTGCGGCCTTGGCCTCGCTGTCATTGGCTTTCACCGGTGACGGGCGGGATTCGAGGGCGAGGCGATGCGCCTTGCCGATGACGGCATTACGGCTGACGCCGCCCAGTATTTCCGCGATCTGGCTCGCGGTCATTCCCTTTTCCCACATCGTTTTGAGCTGATCGATGCGTTCGTCGGTCCAGGCCATTCGAATTCCTTGCGTCCCGGCCACGTCGTTCTGGCGCGCCGGTCATTTGCGTTGCGTGCACCTTGCCGGTTGCGGCGCGAAAGCGGAGCCGATAGTCGCAACTGCGATGAACGACCAGCCCCAACACGCCACGCCGCCAAGTGCCATTCGCTTTGAACCCGGCGTGCCGGTAATCAAGAACGTCAACTGGGGTGGATTGCAGACTCTCTATATCAAGGAAGTGCGCCGTTTTTTCAAGGTGCAGCTTCAGACGATCTGGGCACCGGCGATCACGACGCTGTTATTTCTGGCGATCTTTACCGTTTCTACCGGAGGAAAAACCCCGGTCAGCATCGGCGGGGCGACAATCGCCTTCGCCGATTTTCTTGCGCCCGGCCTGATTGTGATGGGGATGATCCAAAATGCTTTTGCCAATTCGAGCTTTTCGCTGCTCGTCGGCAAGATACAGGGCACGATTGTCGATTATCTGATGCCGCCGCTGTCGGTCGGCGAACTGCTTGCGGCGATGGTCGGCGGGGCGGTGACGCGCGCGGTGCTGGTCGGGGCGGCAATCTGGTTCGTTATGCTGTTCTGGCCGGGGGTGCATGTCGGCGTCAGTCATATCTGGGCGGTCGTCTGGTTCGGGCTGATGGGCTCGGTCATGCTGTCGCTGGTCGGCGTCTTGACTTCGATCTGGGCAGAGAAATTCGATCATGCCGCCGTCGTTGGCAATTTCATTGTCGCGCCATTGTCGCTGTTGTCGGGGACGTTTTACGCCAACGACAAGCTCGCCCCGTCGTTTCAGATGTTTAGCCGCGTGAACCCATTCCACTATATTATCTCGGGCTTTCGTTATGGCTTTATCGGGGCTGCGGATTCGCCGGTAATGACGGGCGCGCTCGGGCTGTTGGGACTTAATATAGCGCTCGCTGTGATATGCTATGCCGTGCTTAAAAGCGGTTGGAAGCTGCGCACCTAAGCGGACGAAGGGGGAAAATTGGTTGCAAACTGCTACCGATATGATAGCACTTCGGTAACGGAGGGCAGTATGCGCGCGACAATAACGGTGTTGATGACGTTGTTGCTTGCCAGTTGTACGCAGCAAGCCCCTGACACCACCGCCGCCGCCCCACCTCAAGTCCGCATCGCCCAAGTCGGTAGTTCGACAACGCCCGATGTCGTGAGTGGCACTGGTAGCGTTGCGTGGCGACGCGAGACATCGCTGGGCTTTACAAGTGCAGGCCGGATTGCCTCGATGCGGGTGAACGAGGGCGACAATGTGCGTCCCGGCCAACTGCTCGCGGCGCTTGACTCGACCACGGTTATGTCGGCGGTTTCTACCGCCCGTGCCGAGCGCGACCGCGCCGCTGCCGAATATACCCGCAGTGCGAAACTCCTCGAACAGGGCTGGGTCACCCGCCCGCGCGTCGACACGGCAAGGGCCGTGCTGGCGGCTGCCGAAGCTAACGTCCGCACCGCGCAATTCCAGTCGCGCAACGCCGCCATTGTGGCGCCCGGGGCGGGCGTCGTCCTCGCGCGGCTGTCCGAGCCGGGGCAGGTGGTTGCGGCGGGCACACCCGTGCTGGTGTTCGGCGAAGCTGGCGGTGGACGTGTGCTGCGCTTGCCATTGTCGGAACGGGACGTCGCGCGCATCGCGGTTGGCGTTCCCGCGACAGTTTCGCTTGGTGCACAGGGTGAAGTTGCTGGCGAAGTTATCGAAATTGCCGGGCGCGCCGACTCGGCGACGGGCACGTTTGCGGTCGAAATCGGCTTGCCCGCCGACCCGCGGTTACGCTCGGGCATGATCGGCAGCGCGCGTATTGCCGCGCGGGCAGGGCGCGCTGACATGGCAGTGGTCCCCGCCGGTGCCGTGTTTGCGCCGCGTGCTGGCGAGGGCTTTGTCTATGTCGTTGATCCAAACACGAAACGCGCGAAGCTGCGCAAGGTGACTATTGCCGATACCGGGGATGCCGGTATCCGCGTCACTGGCGGCATCAAGCGCGGCGAGTGGGTGGCAACGTCGCGCATCGACCGTCTGGCAGACGGGATGGCGATTGACCCGGTGCAGTCCACCACATCACCCGTCGGTCGGTCGCCGCAATGAACCTTTCGGCGCTGGCCGTCCGCAACTGGCAAGTCACTCTCGTCGCTTTCCTGCTTGTCATCATGTTGGGCATTTCGGCATTTCTGTCGATCCCGCGCTCGGTTGATCCGCATTTTCCCACATCGATTGCTGTCGTCACTGTCGTCTTGCCAGGTGCGGATGCAGCAGAGATGGAAGAGACCGTCGCCAAACCCATCGAGGACGTTCTTCAGGGCCTTGACGATGTGCGCGAAATTCGCTCGACCTCTACCGACGGTGCGGCGGTGATCGCGGTCGATTTCGTCCACGGTACCAATGCCGAGCAGGGTCTTGATCGCACGGTGCGTGAGGTTCAGGCGATCCGCGACCGCCTGCCGCAGGGGATCGCCCGCATCGCGTATCGCCGCCCGCGCACGACCGAGGCGGCGGTGCTGCAACTCGCGCTGGTCAGCGACGATGCGTCATGGCTGCGCATGAATAAATACGCCGAGGATTTGCGCGACCGGTTGAACGTCGTGCCCGGTGTTCGGCAAACGGTGGTCGATGCGGCGGCAAAGCCGGAAGTACGCGTTGCGATTGACGCCGGACGGCTGGCCGAGGCGCGCATCCCGGCCTCGACTGTCGCAAATGCCATCCGGGCAGGCGGCGTCGATCTGCCCGCAGGCAGCGTTAATTCAGGCGACCGGCGGCTGAACATCGACGCAGGCGGTGCCTATCGCAGCGTCGAAGCAGTGCGCGAAGTGCCGGTTCGTGCTGGCGACGGGCGGCTGCTTCGTGTGGGCGACATCGCAAAGGTCGAGTGGGCGACCGCCGAACGGCTTCAGATCGCCCGGCTCAACGGCAAACGCGCCTTGTGGGTAATGGTCCGGCAAAAGGACAACATCGACGCAGGGACATTACGCAATGATCTGGTGAAGGCCATTGACAGCTTTCGCCGCGATCTGCCGCCGGATATGAAACTCGAAATCGGGTTCGACCAGAGCCGTGACATCGCCAAAAAACTGTCATTGCTCGCCCGCGATTTTGCGATTGCACTGGCGCTGGTGCTCATCACGATCCTCCCGCTGGGCCTGCGCCCGTCGATTATCGTGATGATCTCCATACCTTTGTCGCTGGCAATGGGTGTGCTGCTGCTGTCGCTGTTCGGCTACACGCTCAACCAGATCAGCATTTCGGGCTTCATTCTGTCGCTTGGCCTGCTCGTGGACGACAGCATCGTCGTCACCGAAAATATCGAACGACATATCCGCGATGGCGACCCGCCCGAAAAGGCTGCGATCAGTGGCGCAAAAGAAATCACCGCAGCCGTCATCGGCGCGACCGGCGTGTTGCTGTTCGCCTTCCTCCCTATCGCGTTCCTACCCGAAGGGTCAGGTGATTTTGTCCGCGGCCTGCCAATGGCAGTGATGCTGACAGTGGGCAGTTCGCTGCTGGTTTCGCTGACAGTGATCCCGTTCGTCGCGAGCCGCTTGCTCAAGCCCGAGAAGCCGGGGGGCAATCGCCTGCTCAAATCAATCACAAGCGGGATAGAACGATTCTACGCGCCGATGCTGCACCGCGCGCTGGATGCGCCGCGTCGCTGGTTCTGGGGCGCAATGGCGATCTGCGCGGCGGCATTGGCACTGATCCCGGTATTGGGGTTCAGCCTGTTTCCGCCCGCCGAGTCCGCATATTTCCTAGTTCGCGTCGAAACGCCCGAGGGGACCGGGATTGCTGCGACTGACCGCGCCGTACAAGCGGTATCAGCGATCATCGCCAAAGAGCCCAGCGTCGTGAACCGCATGGAAAATGCCGGGCGCGGCAATCCACAAATTTACTACAACATCATTCCACGCGAGGAGCGGTCGCAGTACGGCGACATCTTTGTGACGCTTGACGCGTGGGACACGCGCCAAACGCCAGCGATGATCCAGCGCTTGCGCGACAAATTACGCACCTTCCCCGACGCGCGTGTCACGGTTGTCCGGTTTGAAAATGGCCCGCCGGTCGAGTCACCGGTCGCGATCCGGGTCAGTGGCCCCGACATCGACGTGCTCAAACGCCTTGCCGAGCAGGTCGTGAGGGTGATGCAGAACACTTCGGGGATGCGCGATGTTGACAATCCGTTTGCCTATGACCGTGTCGATCTCGACCTCGGACTCGACGATGCCAAGGCAAGCATTCTGGGCATTGCCCCGGGTGAGCCCCGCCGCGCCGTCCGCCTTGCCATCAGCGGTGAACAGGCGAGCTTGCTGCGGGATAAAGAGGGGGACAGCTGGCCGGTGACGGTACGCTTGCCGATGGACGGCAACCAGCCGGTGTCGGTGCTCGACAAAATCTATGTGCCGACACTTAGTGGTGGATCGGTACCGCTGTCGCAGATCGCCTCGCCACAGCTGAAAAGCGTGCCGCCATTAATCACCCGCCTTCGTCTCCAGCGGACCGTGACAGTTACCGGTTACAACCAGCCGGGCTATCTGGCGTCGAGCCTCAACCAAACGGTCGTCGGAAAGCTTGACTCGATCGCACTGCCCAATGGCTATAGCTTTGCCGTTGGCGGCGAGGCCGAGGCGGCTGCACGGGGCTTCTCGGGGCTTGGCGCAATCATTCTGTTTGCGGTCTTTGGTATTGTCGGTGTGCTGGTGATCGAATTCGGTCGTTTCCGCGAAACGCTGGTCGTGGCGGGCGTGGTGCCGCTCGGCATGGTCGGCGGGCTGGTCGCGTTGCTGGT
>JANNCK010000248.1:0-3783 GCA_031386545.1 Sphingomonadales bacterium | reverse complement strand
TCCGGCAAAGTCCGCCAGCGCGTTCTGGCCAATCGCGGTCGCGTTGGTATCGCGCGCCTTGGCCCCGGCCCCGATGGCGGTTGCCCCTGCCACTACTGCCTGTGCACCATTGCCGATGGCAGTCGTCCGTTCCTCGGGCGCGAACGCCTGATACCCCAGCGCCACCGAAAAGTTCGACCGCGCATCGCTGAACGCCCCAAATGCCAGTGCGCCGATACCGGTCGCGCTCGATCCGTTGCCGACCGCCGTCGTCTGGGTGCCCGAAGAGGTCACGCCCTTGCCAATCGCACTTGCGCCAATACCTTCGGCAAGCGTCCCTGCGCCAAGCGCCAGCGTGTTAAGACCGGTCGCGCGCGCCGACGCGCCGAACGCCGCCGCATCGGTATTCGTCGCCTCGGCCAACGCGCCGACCGCGACGCCGCGCAACCCCGTCGCCTGCGCCGCAGTGCCCAGTGCGATGCTGTTGCCGCCGTTGGCGGTGGTCTGGGTGCTAGACGCCGAGCCGCTTACGCCACCCGCCCCCCCTGCAGAAACGCTTGCAGAACTAACCCCACCAATCGCGATATTGCCTGTTCCGCCTAAGCCGCCGGCTGTAGTTGCAAAGAAACCAACAGCGACAGAACCGGCTCCCTGCGCATCGGCACCCAAACCATTTGCAGTCGCGCCAAACCCGTTAGCGATACTGGCAGATCCTGTCGCTGTGGCTGCTGCACTTGCGCTACTTCTATTTCCAACGGCAGTCGAACCAAAGCTTAAACTTGCCGAACTGAGATAACCGACTGAGGTTGAACTGGCAGCTGCCGTCGCCCCGCTACCCAGTGCAGTGGCATATTCAGAAGAAGTAGAATCCGCGCCCAGCGCCACGCTGCTGTCCCCAGAGGCCGTCGCACCGTTGGTATCACCGTCCGGCCCGTCCCCGCCAACCGCGACCGAGCGCGACCCCGTCGCCTGCGCCGCTGTGCCGATGGCGATGGCATTGCCGCCGTTGGCGGTGGTAGACGTGCCGCTAGAGCCGCCACCAGCGACTAAGCCTGAGGAACTGCCGATCGCGATATTGCCGTGGGCACCGATTCCGCCATTGGTCCGCGATGCCGCGCCCAAGGCGATCCCGCCATTGCCGCTAGCGAAGCTGGCATCCCCGCTGGCTAAGCTGCTGAGCCCGCTAGCAGTGCTAGAAGCCCCGATGGCGGTGCTGTAAGCTCCGCTTGCGGTGCTGTATCGCCCGCTGGCGGTGCTGCCGGTCCCGCTAGCTGTGCTGTAAACCCCGATTGCCTGGCTAAGATCACCTATAGCCAGCGCATCGACTCCAATTGCGATACTTCGAGCGCCCACGGCCAATGCGCCTGCCGCGTCCGCACCGGGATACAGCTGGGTGCCGGCCGTGACTTCATGGTCATAGTAGTTCTGGTCATCGCCATCCCCGCCAATCGCGATCCCGGATAACCCTGTCGCCCGCGATCCTGCACCGACGGCGATGGCGTAGCTGGTATTGGCCAAAGTGTTTGTGCCGATGGCGGTGGCGTTCACGCCAGTTGCCCGGCTGATAAAGCCCACTGCCGTGGCGCTGATCGCGGTGGCATCGGCATCGCCGCCAACCGCAGTGGCATTGGCGGCGGTGGCATCGGCATTGAACCCGCAGGCGAGCCGCGAGACGTCTGGCCCCGCCGTCGCACCGCCATCGGTATCGACGCCCGCTGTGGCATTGCCGCTATCGTTGGTGTCCATCAGGCAGGTTGGCTCGGCCCAGGCCGGGCTGGCCGTCGCCAGCGCCAGCAGGCTGGCCCCGACCAGCGCGCTCGTTCTGACGATGAAACCGGTTTTGCCGAATTTGGTCATGGTCGCTCTCCTGTCACACCGCCGGGGACAGCCGGGCGGGGTGCAGGGGCGAACTCGGGTCGCATCTCGCACGCCCCTGCGCGCAGAAGTTGCGCCGTGCCGCACAAAGCATCGCTACCAGTTTTAGTAGGGGTTTCCGGGCGTTCCCACGGTTGATCGACAGTTATGCACGCTCTGTCTCAACAGGTTGTGTCATCGGTGACCATCCCAAGGGGGCCTCGCGCAGGATAGCGGCCAATTCGGTCCGCCCCGACACCCCGGTTTTGCTGTAAATGCCCTTCAGCAAAAAGCGCGCCGCGTGCACCGACACATTGCGGTCGCGCTGATACCCTTCGAGGCCCGCCCCTTCGACAATATGTCCGGCAAGGCGTGCCTCCGCCGCGGTAAAGCCGAATGACTGTTCGAGTTGCGCGACCAGCTCGCCCGAAAGGCCAATGCGCTGCCCGCCGACCAGCATCAGCGTGGCCCCGCCCGCCGGATTGCGGAACTGGTCGCACAGCGTCGGGGTGACGGCGAGCGCGGTGAAGATATGCTGCCGGTTCTGCGCGTCATGGACGGTCACGGTATAGGCCCGCTCCCGACCGGGGTTGTGGCTCAACTCCACGAGCTTTGCCTGCGCGGCTTCATCAGCGACCTTCAATCGATTGCCAACAAGCGTAATCACGTTGCTGTCCGCCAACAGGGCCTGCCCGCTGGCGTTGGCGAGGCGCAGCGTCATGTCCGGTCCCAGCGCGAACACCGCATAGGGGGACGTGTCGAGCATATCCGTCGCGGTTGCGGCGCGCAGATCGGCCTCGCCGATGCGCCGGCTGATCCGCGCTGCCCGCCGGAAATGCGGGAGCAGCAGCCGCACCGCCTCCTGCAATTCGCCCGGCCCGCGTGCCAGTGGTCCCGGCAGCACCAGCCCGAGCTGGTCGGGGCCGTGACGGTCGAGCATCGCGATCAGGGCAACACCATAGCCCCAATGCTGGAGAAAGTTTAGATAGAGCGGTGACCGGAAAAAGCGTTCGCGGCTGACCAGTTGATCGGTGTGCGCGGTTTCGCCGACCTTCAACCGCCGCGACCCGCGCGACCAGTCATTGGCTCCGGCAAAGTTGCTGAGGTAGACATCGTGCGCCATCGGATTGACGCCCGCCGTGCCGAGAAAGCGCCCGCCGGGGGGATCGTGGCGTTCCCAGATTAAAAACGCCACTTCCCAGTCGCGCGGGGCAAAGGCGGCAATCATCTGGGTAAGCGCAAAGTCCCAGCGGGATGGCACCAGTGCGGCTTCGTAAATCTCGTGAATGACGCTGTCATAGGCCGATACACTGACCATGGAATGCCCCCGCCTCCCGCACGCCCGAGCGACGCAGACACCGTCCTAAATCGTTCCTGTCACTTTGTGCAAATGCGCCGCGCAAATCGGCGCAAATCTGGTCACCGGAAAGGGCTGTGGACCTTTCCGGTGAACCTGTTCCCGCTTCACGTCGAAGCTACCAGCCGCCCGCTACCACCCAAATGTCACGCCCACGCGCCCGCCGCTCGATCCGCGCTGCGTCGACCCGGCAAAGCCGCCGCCGATCCAGATATTGTCGTTGACCCGCGCCGTGAGCGCTCCCGAAAAGCCCTGCTCGCCGCGATAGGTCGCCAGGTTGAACGACAGCGCGATCTTTTTGTCGGCAGGCATCATCGTGCCGCCCAGCGCCATGGCCGCCGCAATCCCGCCGTTCGCCTCGCTTAGCCCCCGCCCGAGATTAGCGATCTGGTTGGTATGCGTGGCAACGGTATCGTCGATCAGGGCCTGGCTGGTCTGGAGGCTTGAGATCTGGCTCCCCATCTGGCTGATCGCGGCGCTCGATTGTGCGCCCTTGCCCAATGTCCCCGCCGCATCGACAGTCACGAAGAACTCGGGGCCGGTCTGCACCGCATCCGACGCCCCGATGTCACCGATCCGTACGCTGGAGCCGG
>JANNCK010000219.1:0-7857 GCA_031386545.1 Sphingomonadales bacterium | reverse complement strand
GGCACAATTGGGGCGGCTACCCGCCTTCACCACTGCAAACCTCAGCGTTGGCGGCATGATTGGCTCGATTACAGCTGAACTGTTCGTGCAGAACGTCACCGACGAACGCGGACAGCTGTCACGCGGGGTCCGTTGCAGCGTATGTTACCAGCGGACCTATTCGACGCTTGTCACACCGCGAACGATCGGCCTGAGACTGGGCGCTAAGTTCTAATTGGATGGGCGGGAGCAAAACCGCCGCCCTCCCTATTTTGCCCCGGGGTCCAAGCGGCCTTCGTCGACTTCACAACCTTGGACCTCGGTGCCAGTATCATCGGTGTTGAGGCGCTATCCGCTCGCACCAGAGGCAGACAGAACGCGCGGCTCCCGCTCAGCTTGCGAGCCGCCATTTATTGCCGAAGGCCCTGCTGCCGTTTAGAGGGTATTGGAACGCGAATCGGAACCGTCGCATAAATTGGGAGTATCCGGGCGCGTGCCGGTCGTTGGAATTACGGGAGCTAGCGGTTTCGTAGGGCGTCGTCTGGTCGCAGACTTCGCGGCACGTGACTGGACTGTGCGGGCCTTCTCACGCACACCTTTTCCAGTGGCTGCGGGGGTTGAATGGTGCGCGATGCCCGAGCTAACCATCGACGCCGACTGGACCGGCGCATTCGACGGTGTCGACGTAGTCGTGCACTGCGCGGCGCGTGTTCACGTAATGGACGAGACTAGCACCGACCCACTTACTGATTTTCGTCGGGTCAACCGCGACGGGACACTGGCAACCGCCCGCGCGGCGGCAGCGGCGGGGGTTGGGCATTTTGTCTTTCTGAGCTCGATAAAGGTGAACGGCGAAGGCACCCCGCGCGACCGGCCCTACTGTGCCAACGATATGCCGGCCCCGATGGATCCCTATGGTGTTTCGAAGCGCGAAGCCGAAGACGCGCTATTTGCCCTTGCAGCCGAGGGTTTGCTGCGGGTGTCCATCATCCGGCCCCCACTTGTTTACGGTACCGGCGTTCGCGCAAACATGGCGGCACTGATGCGGCTGGCGGTACTTGGTCTCCCGGTGCCGTTCGGCGCAATCGACAACAAGCGGAGCTTGGTCTTCGTCGGGAATCTAAGCTCTTTGGTGCAGCGTCTCGTGACGGCACGTCCCGAAGCAAACCTCGTTTATCTTGCCAGCGATGGAACTGACCTGTCTACAGGAGAACTATATGCAGCGATGACACGCGCGGCGGGCCATAGTGCGATGCTGATACCAATTCCAGAGTTTGCGATGACGGCCGCGTTGGCGGTGCTGGGTCGTCGCGATTATGCCCGACGCCTGTTTGACTCGCTTGTTGTCGATATAGCTCCGACATGTGCAGCGCTTGGTTGGGAACCTCCCTTCAGCGTCGAGGAGGGCATTGGCGAGACCATGCGGGCATTTCTTGCCGAGCGGCGCGCATGATAATCATATCGCTGTGGATTGCGCTTCTTGCAGTCACATCGCTATCGGCAACGGCGTGGCTAACCGGTCGTGCACGTGCCTATGCCATTGCCCGGTCTATGATAGACGTTGCGGGGCCACGCGCCTCCCACAGTGTGCCGACTCCACGTGGCGGGGGGGTATCGATTGTGGCAGTCGGATTGGGATCGATTGCAATCGCCTGTTTCGGATTTGCTGCGCCGGTAGCGGTACCGATCGCGCTGATCGGTGGCGGCGCCGCGATTGCCCTAGTGGGCTGGCTCGACGACCACGGACATGTTGCCGCCAGTGTCAGATTATGCGTTCACCTCTTAGGTGCCGCTTGGGCCGTGATGTGGTTAGGAGCCTTTCCGTTTCAAGAAGTGATCGGCATGCCCCGGCCGGTTGGCTGGATCGACATCCTTGTCTCTGTCATTCTGGTCGGATGGTTGGTCAACCTGTTCAATTTCATGGACGGGATCGATGGCATCGCAGCGAGCCAGGCGATGACCGTGTTTGGTGGGACTGCGATCCTGGTCGTTGCAGGCTTTGGAATGGTCACTTGGCTGATTGCGCTTTTACTTGCGCTCTGCGCAGCGACTCTAGCCTTCCTCGCGTTCTGGAATTGGCCTCCTGCCAAAATTTTCATGGGTGACGCTTGTAGCGGGTTTCTGGGTTTCCTTGTTGGCGCGCTCGTCCTGGTGACAAAGGAATTCGCCCCCGAACTTGGCGTTGCCGTCATCGTTCTCGCCGGTGTGTTCGTCGTCGACGCCACAGTCACACTGATGATGCGACTTGTCCGGGGCAAAAGCCCTGGTCTCGCACACCGATCCCATGCTTATCAGCGACTGTCACGACGCGCCGGACAGCACCTGCCAGTGACGCTCGGCAGCATCTTAATCGGGTGGTCTTGGCTGTTCGCGTGGGGATATGTTATTGCGATTGAAGAAATAGGGCCAATTACGGGGGCAATGGTTGCGCTGATGCCGCTTGTCGTGGTCGCCATTCTCGTCGGTTCTGGGCGTGACGACGAATGAGCGGCCGTCAACCTTTGGGTGACACGCCGTCGGGCATGTTAATGTTTCGTGGGCGGGTTGCACGCTTCCTGACCGCCCGACCTCGTCGGTTGAAACAAGCAGTCATGATCGGCACCGACTGCTTGCTCGCAGTCGGGACGATGTGGATGGCGTTTAGCCTGCGCTACGAAGTGCTGTTCGTGCCGTTCGAATGGCGGCAGGTGTTTGTCTTTGTTCTGGGGCCGATGCTCGCGATCCCGATATTTGCGCGTTTTGGCATGTACCACGCCATTTTCCGTTACAGCGGGATTGGCGCGACAGCGGCAATTGCACAGGCAATCCCGGTTTACACATTGCTGTTTGCTGCCTCTGTTTTAGCGGTCAATCTTCCGGGCGTGCCGCGTGCTGTTTCGCTTATCCAGCCGATGATTTTTGCTTGGGCGATCGTCGCCGTGCGCGGCATCGCGAGCTTCATCGTTTCGAGTCCGCTCGACTTTGAAGCGCGTAGCTCGCGTGAACGACTGTTGATCTTTGGTGCCGGGACGAGCGGGATCGATACACTCAACGCGCTTTACACAAGCAGGGAATCTCGTGTTGTCGGCTTTATTGATGACGACCCTCGAAAAACCAATCGGCAAATACGCGGTGTGACGGTGATGACACGCAAGGCGGCGGAGGCGATGCTGGCACGCAAAGAGGTCGATGGGGTATTACTTGCGCTGCCCCGCGTCTCGCGGACCGACCGCAACGCTATTCTTGAATGGCTGCGGCCTTATTCGATCCATGTCCGGTCAATACCAAGCGTACAGGAACTGGTCGCCGGCAACCTCTCGATCAGCAATGTTCGCGACCTTGATATCGATGACCTTCTAGGTCGCGACGTCGTGGCGCCCGATCTGAATCTGCTGATGCCGGCGCATGCAGAACGAACGGTCATGATTACGGGCGCAGGCGGCAGCATAGGTAGCGAACTTTGCCGCCAGCTTTTGCGTTTGCGTCCAAAGCGGATGCTGCTCGTCGAGCAGTCCGAATTTGCACTCTACGCCATCGATCAGGAGCTTGCAGCTCTGGCCGAGCACGAAAAGATCAATGTCGACCTCGTCCCAATACTCTGTGACGTGCGCAGGGCCGAGCGGGTCGAACGGCTGATGGCGCACTGGCACCCTACGGTAGTTTATCATGCCGCCGCCTACAAACATGTTCCGCTGGTCGAGTTCAATCCGGGCGAAGGTATCGGCACCAACGTACTCGGGACATTTAATGTTGCGCGCGCCGCGGCGCGGGCGGGTGTAGAGCGTTTTGTCCTCATTTCGACCGACAAGGCTGTGCGCCCCACTAACGTAATGGGCGCGAGCAAGCGGTTCGCCGAAATTGTGCTTCAGGCGCTCGCCGCCGAACACATTGTTTTGTTCGACACCGCTGAAAAGCCAATCGAAGTTGCAACGATTTTCACGATGGTCCGCTTCGGCAATGTGCTCGGCTCAAGTGGAAGCGTCGTGCCGCTTTTCCGTAACCAGATCGCAGCCGGCGGCCCCGTCACGGTCACCCACTCTGAAGTAACTCGCTATTTCATGAGCATACCCGAAGCAGCACAACTGGTACTTCATGCTGGCGCCATCGCCAAAGGCGGCGAAGTTTTTCTGCTCGATATGGGGGAGCCAGTTCGCATCGTGGACCTCGCGCGGCGGATGATCGAGCTGTCGGGGGCGACTGTCCGTGACGCCGCCAATCCGGCGGGTGATATCGAAATACGAATTTCGGGGCTTCGTCCGGGCGAGAAACTTTATGAAGAACTTCTGATAGATGCGACTGCAAAGCCTACGTCGCACCCCGCGATTGTGCAGGCGAACGAGAAGACCTGGGGCTGGCCGCAGGTTCACGGTCAGCTGGCCGCGGTTGAGACCGCGATCATGGCTAATGACGTCACTGCGATGCGCGCAATTCTGGCCGGCCTCGTCGATGGATTCGCATCGGAGGGTGTGATTGCGGACAATCTCCACCGACCCGTCGAAACACGTACAAATTCTGCGGCTGTGGCCGATGAGCTTGTGAAAATTTAGACTTAATTGCCCTGCATCCGTTCGTCATTTGTGCATGGATTAGGTGCAATTGTCGTCACCGAGCAGTACGAAGCCCGTAAAACCGGGGTTCTTTATGACCAAGGAGGATGTCGGCGAGCGTTTCGTACCAGGCGGTCACGCTACGAAAGTGCTTGATTCCGCTGACACCCTCGGTTGGTATTACCACTTATGGTTTCACGGCACCGCCGTCGCGCGAGATATTGGCGTAATGGACGACAGCAAAACTCCCCCCGCCGCCCCGGTCGCTTCGCGGCCTTTCGGTGTTTGGACTGCTGCCGCGATGGTCGTTGGCGGGATGATTGGCTCAGGCATTTTCGTATTGCCCGCGCAACTCGCGCACTATGGCTGGACGAGCCTGCCCGCTTGGGTCGCGGCCATTGCCGGGGCACTACTGCTCGCATTTACCTTGTCGAAACTGGCTGCGGCACGGCCCACCGCGACTGGCACGGTCGCGATCGTCGGGGGTGAACTCGGGCCGATGGCCGGGGTGCTGGTTGGTTGGGCTTACTGGGTCAGTGTGTGGTCGGCGATTGCGATCATCGCGGTAACGGCGGTGCGCTATCTGGCGACCTTTGTCCCCGCACTGGCAGCGACGCCATTGTCGCTGTCGCTGTGGTCGTCGGCGCTGGTGTGGCTGCTGACTTTACTGAACCTCTCGGGCGCTCGCGCGGCGGGTAATTTTCAGGTCGCGACGACTTTGCTGAAACTGTTGCCGCTAGTCGCGGTGGTCTTCATTGTGATCGGCTTCGCGTGGAGCGGCGGTGCGCAATTTGCTGCCTACGAACATGCGCCTTGGGAGCCGGCGAAGCTCACCAGTGCCGTGACTCTCGCATTCTTCGCACTCGTCGGTTTCGAATCAGCAGGGGTAGTGGCTGAGCGTATCCGCGATCCCGGACGTAATGTGCTGCGCGCGACGATGATCGGGACGGCGCTGACGGGGGTGTTTTATATCATCGTCTGTACGGGCATCATCTTTGCCATGCCGCCGGAGGTGATCGCCAAGGCTCCTGCGCCGGTCGCACTGTTTGTCGAGACGTTTTTCGGGCGCGGGGCAGGGTTGGCCGTCGCGGCGTTCGCGGTTATCGCGACCGTCGGGTGCCTCAATGGCTGGGTGCTGATCCAAGGTGAACTGCCGCTTGGGATGGCACGCGCCGGATTGTTGCCGCGCTGGATGGCGGCGACCAACCGCCACGATGTTTCGGTGCGGCTGCTTTGCCTCGGCAGCGCCTGTGCAAGTGCGCTCATCCTGACCAGCGCGGCGGGGTCGAGCGGGATCGGCGGGCTGCTCGACTTCATGCTGAACCTGACGGCCGCGGCGTGTCTGCTGCTCTACAGCGGCGCTTGCGTCACCGCCTTGCGGATGGGCACCGGGCGGGTGGCGGCAGGGCCCGGCCTGATGTTCTGCCTGTGGGCGCTGTGGGGTTCGGGGACGGCGGCGCTGTTGGCGGTTGCGCTGATGCTAACCGCTCTTCCGCTCTATTGGTTGCGGCCTGCCCAGTCGCCTACTCCCGCCGCCTGAGTTATCCTTTTCTCACCAGCTTCGCCGAGCTTGCCGGAGGGATTTCTTCTTTCGCAAATCTCAAAGTAGCGAGCTTCGACAAGCTCAGCCAAGCCGGATTTGGTGCGGTCGTGCCGATCAAACCGGGTTTATCTGAACAACCTGCCGAGCACGCTCCGGTCCTTCAAAATTTCGTGCGCGGCATTGTGGCCAGGCGCGCCGGTCACGCCACCGCCGGGATGGGTGCCCGAGCCACACATATATAGCCCCGCAATCGGCGAGCGGTAATCGCCATGCCCCAGCATCGGGCGCGCCGAATAGAGCTGGTCGAGCGACATATGGCCGTGGAAAATATCGCCCCCGATCAGTCCGAATTTGCGTTCGAGGTCCATCGGCGAATGGATTTGGCGTGCAATGACGCTCGCTTTGAAATTCGGCGCGTGCTGGGTGACGGTGTCGATGATGTGGTCGGCGACGTGATCGCGGACGTCATCCCATGACTTGCCACCGGATAGCCGCGGCTGGAACTGCTGGCAGAACAGGCTCGCGATGTGCTGTCCCGGCGGGGCGAGGCTGTCATCGACTGTCGTCGGCAATTTCATTTCGATAATCGGTGCCTTCGACCAGCCGAACTCGCGGGCATCGGTATAGGCGCGGTCCATATAGTCGAGGGTGGGTGCGATGATGATGCCGCAGGTATGATGCTCGGCGCGTTCCTTGCCGGGGAGGACGCTGAAGCTCGGGAGTTCGGACAGCGCGACGTTCATCCGGAACGTGCCGGAACCCGTCTTCCATTGGTCGATGCGACGCTTGAACGCAGGCGGCTGGTCGGTGGCGGCAACAAGCTGTTGATAGAGTAGGGAAGGGCCGACGTTGGCCGCGACGATCTTTGCCGCAATTTCCTCGCCCGATTCAAGGAGGACCCCGGCGACCTTCTTGCCGTCCACAAGAACTTTGGCGACCGGCGTTTCGAGGCTGATCTCGACCCCCGCCACGACGCAAGCTTCGGCCATATATTGCGTGATCGCGCCCATGCCGCCGACGCTATGGCCCCACATGCCCTTCTTGCCGTTGATCTCGCCGAAGACGTGGTGGAGCAGGACATAGGCCGATCCGGGCGTGTCGGGGCTGGCGTAATTGCCGACAACGGCGTCGAAGCCGAACGCGGCCTTGACCGCGTCGCTTTCGAACCAGCCATCGAGGAAATCGCGCGCCGATTTTACGAACAGGTCGAGCACGTCGCGCTGTGCTTCTATATCGAGCCCCGCAACGCTGCGTCCCTGTGACGCGGCGGCCAGCAGTGCACGAACCCCGCCGCCAGCGTTGGGCGGGGTTTTCAGGGAGATGCCGCGCAACACTTCGGCAACGCGCTCTAGTGCTACCTCATAAGCAGGAAAGCTATTGGCGTCCTGCTGTGAAAAGCGCGCGAATTCGGCCTGTGTCCGTGCGGTGCCGCCGCCGAGTTTCAGATAATCATTTTCGAACGGGAAGAAATTGCTGATCGTGCGCTCGATAATCCGCCAGCCGCGCTCGTGCAGGCGCATTTCGGCAATGATCTTGGGCCGCAGCAGGCTGACGGTATAACTTGCGGTCGAATTGCGGAAGCCGGGGTAAAACTCCTCGGTGACGCACGCGCCGCCTATGATCGCGCGGCGTTCGAGGATACGGACTTTCAGACCGGCGCGGGCAAGGTAAAACGCGCAGACGAGCCCGTTGTGGCCGCCGCCGATAATCACGGCATCATAATGCTTGGTCATGCGCGATAGCTCTCCGGGGGATGGGGTAGGCATGTCTCGGGAATGATAGCGCGGATGCGCCCGGCAAAGTTACGCA